>CAIUTH010000107.1 GCA_903902075.1 uncultured Alphaproteobacteria bacterium | reverse complement strand
TGGAAGATGTCGGCCATATCGGAAAGGCCGCCTTTATCAATGACTCCAAGGCCACCAATGCCGACGCCACGGCGCGGGCGTTGGCGGTGTATCCCGACATTTTCTGGATCGCGGGCGGCAAGCCCAAGGAAGGCGGCATTGAAAGCCTGTCCGAATTCTTCCCCCGGGTGCGCAAGGCGTACCTGATCGGCGAGGCGGCGCCCGCCTTCGCCCGCACCCTGGACGGCAAGGCGCCTTACGACATGTCCGGCACATTGGAGATTGCGGTGGCCAAAGCCGCCGCCGATGCGGCGGCGTCTTCGGCGGCGGCGCCCGTGGTGCTGTTGTCGCCGGCCTGCGCCTCCTACGACCAGTTCAAGGATTTCGAACAGCGCGGCGATGTTTTTCGCAGCCTGGTGTCCAAGCTGCCCCGTGACGTGATGGTGGCATGATGTTGAACCGTTCGGACAAAAGCGGGTTTGCCAACTGGTGGTTCACGGTGGACCGGGTTGCCCTGCTTTGCATGCTGGTGCTGGCTGGCATCGGCTTGATGCTGGCCTTTGCCGCCAGCCCCGCCATCACCGGCGGGCCGCTTTCGGCCGGCGATTTCCGCTATACCGCGCGCCAGGTGGTGTTTGCATTCATGGCGGTGGGCATCCTGTGTTCGGTGTCGCTGTTGTCGTTGCGTCAGATCCGCATGCTGGCGGCGGTGACCTTTGCCTGCGCCCTGATCGGCTCGTTCCTGGTGTTGTTCATCGGCGCCGACGTGCTGGGCGCGCGCCGTGAGCTGGATCTTGGGCCATTTGCGTTGCAGCCTTCGGAATTTCTCAAGCCCAGTTTCGCGATCCTGGCCGCCGCGGTGCTGGCCGACCGCCAGCCGCTGGCGATTCCCAAGCCGCTGGTGACGTTTTTGCTGCTGATACCAGCGCTGCTGATCCTGATCCGCCAGCCGGACGTGGGCCAGACCGGCCTGCTGCTGTGCCTGTGGGGCGCCATGCTGTTCTTCTGGGGCATGTCATTCGTGTGGGTCGGCGCCGGCATCGGCATTGCCGGGGCGCTGGGCTTTGTCGCCTATGAAATCTTCCCCCACGTCCATCATCGCGTGGAGCAGTATCTCAGCGAGGACGGCACCGGCTATCAGGCGGGCCTGGCACTGAAAGCCTTTGCCCATGGCGGGCTTGCCGGTGTCGGCCCCGGCGCGGGCACCATCAAGTACCGCATTCCCGACGCCCATTCCGACTTCATCTTCGCGGTGGCGGGCGAGGAGTTCGGCTTCCTGCTGTGCGGGTTGATCGCGCTGATGTTCTGCATCCTGACCGTGCGGCTGCTGCTGCGGTCCGCTGCTGCCCGCGAGCCTTTTGCGCAATTGGCGGGTGCGGGCCTGGCCGTCGTCACCGCCGTGCAGGCCTTCATCAACATGGGCGTGGCGGTGTCGCTTCTGCCGGCCAAGGGCATGACCTTGCCCTTCATCTCCTATGGCGGCTCCTCGCTGTTTGCCGTGGCGCTGACCATGGGATTTGCCCTGGCGGTCACCCGCCAGCGTCCCAACATCCGCATGGCCACGCGCGATGATCCCACCTTCTTCATGGTGCGCGCATGAGCCTTGTTGTCCTGTCAGCAGGCGGTACCGGCGGGCATCTGTTCCCTGCCCAGGCGCTGGCGGGCGAACTGGTCAAGCGCGGCTGCGAGATCGTGGTGATGACCGACTCCCGTTTCGCCAATTATGCCACCGCCTTCCCGCGCGCCCGGATCGAGACGGTGCCGTCCTCGCCCTTTAATGCCATCGCCGCGCCCTTCAAGATCGCGGCCGGCATCGCCATCGCCTTCGCCAAGCTGCTGAAGCTGAGGCCCGATGCGGTGGTCGGTTTCGGCGGCTATCCCAGCGTGCCGGTGATGGTGGCCGCCAACCTGGCGCGCCTGCCCACCGCCATCATCGAGCAGAATGCCGTGGTCGGCCGCGCCAACCGGCTGGTGATGAACAAGGTAAAGCTGGTGGCGGCGGCTTTCCCCATCGCCCGCTTCCCGCCCACCGATGCGTCCAAGGTGGTGCTGACCGGCAATCCCCTGCGTCCCGAAGTAGAGGCGCTGTGGGCCACACCTTATAATGTGCCGGAGACCGGCGGGCCGCTGCGCCTGCTGGTATTCGGCGGTAGCCAGGGCGCCCGCGCCCTGAGCGAGATCGTGCCCGCCGCCCTGACCCGGCTGCCGCATGACATGAAGATGCGCCTGTCGGTGGTGCAGCAATGCCGCCCCGAGGATATCGAACAAGTGCGCGAGATCTATCGCAATGCCGAGATCCGCGCTGAGCTGCAGAGCTTCTTCTCTGATTTGCCTAAGCGCATGGCCGAGACCCATCTGGTGATTGCCCGCTCGGGCGCCGGCACGGTGGCGGAGCTGATGGCGATCGGCCGCCCCGCCATCCTGGTGCCGTTGCCCGGCGCGCTGGACGACAACCAGACGCCCAACGCCGATATCCTGGCCCGCGCGGACGCCGGCTGGCGGGTGGCACAGCGCGATCTGAGCCCGGATTCATTGGCCCAGATGCTCATCAAGATTTTCTCGGACCCGCTGGCCCTGGCCCGCCGCGCTGCCGCCGCGCACGCGCTGGCCACGCCCAACGCCGCCGGCAAATTGGCCGATGCGGTGCAATTCATCATGCGGCCCTCTTCAAGCAAAGAGGTTGCCTGATGGTCACCGTCACCACCCGCGTCCCGCTCGACATCGGCGCCATCCATTTCATCGGCATCGGCGGCATCGGCATGAGCGGCATCGCCGAGATCATGCACAATCTGGGCTACAAGGTTCAGGGCAGCGACGCGGCCGAGAATGCCAACGTCAAGCGGCTGCGCAGCCTGGGGATGACCATCCATGTTGGCCACAATGCCGACAACCTGAAAGATGCCCATGCCGTGGTCTATTCCTCGGCGGTGAAGCCCGGCAATGTCGAGTTCGATGCCGCGCGCCTTCTGGGCCTGCCGCTGGTGCGCCGCGCCGAGATGCTGGCTGAGATCATGCGCCTGCGCTCCTGCATCGCCATTGCCGGTACCAACGGCAAGACCACAACCACGACCTTGGTCGCGGCCCTGCTGGATGCGGGCGGCATGGATCCCACCGTGGTCAATGGCGGCATCATCAATGCCTATGGCACCAATGCGCGGCTGGGCGCAGGCGAATGGGTGGTGGTGGAGGCCGACGAATCCGACGGCACCTTCCTGCGCCTGCCGGCCACCGTGGCGGTGGTGACCAACGAAGACCCCGATCACCTGGATTTCTATGGCACCTTCGACAATATGCGCGACGCCTTCCAGCGCTTTGTCGAGAATGTGCCCTTCTATGGCTTTGCGGTGCTGTGCATCGACCATCCCGAAGTGCAGGCCATGGTAGGCCGCATCACCGACCGGCGCATGATCACCTATGGCTTCAGCCCCCAGGCGGACGCCCGTGCCATCAATGTCAGTTTTTCCGAAGGCATGTCGCACTTCGATTGTGTCTTCACCGATCGCCGCAAGGGCACCGAGACGCGGCTGAAGGACATGTGCCTGCCCATGCCGGGCGAGCACAATGTCCAGAACGCCATGGCCGCCATCGTGGTGGCGCGCGAGCTGGGCGTGAAGGATGACGTGATCGCCAAGGGGTTGGCGGGCTTCCGCGGCGTCGGCCGTCGCTTTACCAAGGTGGGTGAAGTGAATGGCGCGTCCATCATCGACGATTACGCGCACAACCCGTTCAAGATCGCCGCCGCGGTCAAGGCCGCGCGCCAGGCTTATGCCGGCCCCATCGTGGCGGTGGTGCAGCCGCATCGTTACACCCGCCTGCGCGATACCTTCGAGCAGTTCGCCACCTGTCTCAATGACGCGGACGTGGCGATCATTGCGCCGGTCTATGCCGCGGGCGAACAGCCGATCGAAGGCATCAGCCGCGATTCCTATGCCGATGCGCTGCGCGCCCATGGTCATCGCAATGTCATCACTATCAACGGCGAGGACGATCTGGCCGCTGCCGTGGCGCCTTACGTCAAGCCGGGTGCGGCCATCGTCGGCACCGGCGCCGGTTCCATCACGAGCTGGATGTACAACCTTCCCAAAAAGCTGGAGGGCCTGGTTTGATGATAACGCGGCCCTGCGACATGCTTCCGCCCGTGCGCGGCTCGCTGACGATGGGTGCGCCCTTGAAGGAACATGTCTGGTTCCGTGCCGGGGGTCCGGCCGAAATCCTGTTCCGTCCGGCCGATGCCGATGACCTGGCCAACTTCCTTGCCGCCAAGGCCGAAGACCTTCGCGTGTCGGTGATCGGTGTGGGCTCCAATCTTCTGGTACGCGATGGCGGCATTCCCGGCGTGGTGGTGCGGCTGTCCTCGGCCTTTGGCAAGTTTTCCACCGACGGCCTGCGCGTGCGTGCCGGTGCGGCGGCGCTGGACGGCGCGGTGGCGCGCGCCGCTGCCGATGCCGGTATCGCCGGCCTGGAATTCCTGCGCGGCGTGCCCGGTACCATCGGCGGCGCGCTGAAGATGAATGCCGGCTGCTATGGCAGCGAGATCAAGGACGTGTTTGTCGAAGCCACGGCTATCGACGAAAAAGGCAATGAAATCAGGCTTTCCAAGGCCGACATGGATTTTGCCTATCGCAAGGCGCAGGGCGCGCGCGACGGGCTGATCTTCATCGAGGCGGTGTTCGAAGGCCGCAAGGATGAGCCCGTTGCCATCCGCGCCCGGATGGAAGAACTCTCCGCCAACCGCGAAGCCAGCCAGCCCATCAAGTCCAGGACCGGCGGCAGCACCTTCAAGAATCCGCCCGGCCACAAGGCCTGGCAGCTGGTCGATGAAGCCGGCTGCCGCGGGCTGATGATTGGCGTCGCGCAAGTCAGTGAAAAGCACACCAACTTCCTGATCAACACCGGCGAGGCGACGGCTGCAGACCTCGAAGCCCTGGGCGAAGAAGTCCGTCGCCGCGTGAAGGAAAAATCCGGCGTCACCCTGGAATGGGAAATCAAGCGGGTGGGGATCGCATGACGACCTTCCACAAGATTG
>CAIUTH010000106.1 GCA_903902075.1 uncultured Alphaproteobacteria bacterium | reverse complement strand
TGGCTGACGGCGATGGTGTCATGTTCCAGGTCGCGCACCCAGTCGCTGACCCGGGCCGCGACCTCGGCATAATTCTCCCCGCCGGGCACCCGCACATGCCATTTGTCGTTGCCGCGCTGTTCGAACAGGGTGGGGCTCTGGGCGCGCGCCTCGTCGTTGGTCAGCTGGTCCCAGACCCCCAGGTTGATTTCCTTCAGCCGGTTGTCGGTGGCAAATCCATCGGCGGGCAGGCCCATCGTCTCCCGCGCAATCTCCATGGTGGCGATGGCGCGGGCCAGCGGGCTGGACACGAAGCGAAACCCGTCCGCCGCACCCAATTCGCGTTTCAGGATATGGCCGACCTGCGCCGCCTGCGTCAGGCCGAGTTCGGTGAGGGGCGTGTCACGATTGCCGGAGAAGCGCTTTTCGACATTGGCCTGGGTCTGGCCATGGCGGGCAAAATAAAGCGTCAGCCCCCGAGGCAGCTCAAGCGCCATCCGATTTCTGCGGCACGGCGATGTCGGGCGCGTCTTCGGCCTTCATGCCCACGACATGATAACCGGCATCGACATGCAGATTCTCGCCGGTGACGGCGCTGCCCATGTCGGACAACAGATACAGCGCGGCATTGCCCACTTCGCCTTGCGTCACGGTACGGCGCAGCGGCGAGTTGTATTCGTTCCACTTCAGGATATAGCGGCTGTCGGCGATACCGGCGAAAGCCAGCGTCTTGATCGGGCCGGCCGAGATCGAATTGACGCGGATATTCTTCTTGCCCAGGTCTTCGGCCATGTAACGCACACTGGCTTCCAGCGCCGCCTTGGCCACGCCCATGACATTGTAGTGCGGCATGTTCCGTTCGGCGCCCAGATAGCTCAGGGTCACCATGCTGCCGCCATTGGTCATCATCTTCTCGGCGCGCTGGGCGACGGCGGTGAAGGAATAGCAGCTGATGTCCATGGTCATGCGGAAGTTTTCCGACGTGGTATCGACATAGCGGCCGCGCAGCTGGTCCTTGTCGGAGAAGGCGATGGCATGGACGATGAAATCCAGGCTGTCCCACACCTTGGCCAGTTCGGCGAAGGCCGCATCGATGGATTCCGGCTTGCTGACGTCGCAATCGATCATCGCGGCGGGCTTCATGGTCTCGACCAGCGGCACCACGCGCTTCTTGAAAAGGTCGCCCTGGTAGGAGAACGCCAGTTCGGCGCCAGCCTCATGCAGCGCCTGGGCAATGCCCCATGCGATGGAGTGCTGGTTGGCCACGCCCATGACAAGGCCGCGTTTGCCCTTCATGAGTCCTGGAAATGGCATGCTGATATCCCCGTTAGCTGGGCAGTGATTTACCCTGAATAGGCCAGCCGCCAAACGGGATTTTGCATGTGCTAAAAAACACTATATTTCAATTGGTTAGCGTATCCTGGCGCGGGGGTCATAGCTGTTGCCCCACCCCTCAAGGAAGGTCTTGAGGGACTCGTCCGGCTTGTCCGGCGCCGAGATTACCAATCGGACATAAAGATCGCCCGCGCCATCCTTGGCCGCGATGCCCTTGCCCTTCAGCCGCAGCACCGTGCCGGTGTTGGAATTGGGCGGCACGGTCAATGCCACGGTGCCGGTCAAGGTCGGTACCGGCACCTTGCCGCCCAGCACCGCTTCCTTCAGCGTCACCGGCAGGTCCATTCGAATGTCGTTGCCGTCGCGCGTCTTCCAGGGATGAGGCGATACCGACACGGTCAGCAGGATGTCGCCACTAGGTCCGCCGCCGCGGCCCGCGCCGCCGCGGCCCTTCACGCGAATGGTTTGTCCGTCCTTCACGCCGGCCGGAATCTTGACGTCGATCTGTTCGCCATTTTGCAGCACCACGCGGCGCGTGCCGCCGATGGCAGCTTCATCGAAGCTGACCGTGACGGCAGCGGCGAAATCCTCGCCCTTGGTGGCGCGGGGCTGCCCGCGTCCGCGCCGGCCACC
>CAIUTH010000105.1 GCA_903902075.1 uncultured Alphaproteobacteria bacterium | reverse complement strand
TGCAATTTCGCCCTTCGCAATCAGCATGTCCGTGACCTTCGCGCCTGTGCGCGACGTCACCCCTTCATAAAATCCATTTCCAACACAACAACGAGGAAAGACCGATGACCAAGGAACATGTTGATCTGGAAGGCTTCATCAAGGGCGTCGAGCGCCGCAATCCCGGCCAGCCGGAATTCGTTCAGGCGGTGCAGGAGGCCGCACACGACATCTTCGACTTCATCCAAGGCAAGCCTGTCTATCACGAGTACCAGATCCTGCGCCGCATCGCCGAGCCGGACCGGGTGATCTCGTTCCGTGTCTGCTGGGAAGACGACAAGGGCAACATCCGCGTCCAGCGCGGCTGGCGCGTGCAGAACAACAATTCGATCGGGCCATACAAGGGCGGCATCCGCTTCCATCCGTCGGTCACCGAAAGCGTGCTGAAGTTTCTGGCCTTCGAACAGACCTTCAAGAACAGCCTGACGGGCCTGCCCATGGGCGGCGGCAAGGGCGGCTCCAACTTCAATCCCAAGGGCAAGTCGGATCACGAAGTGATGCGCTTCTGCCAGTCCTTCATGACCGAACTGTATCGCCATGTGGGCGCCGACATCGACGTGCCGGCGGGCGACATCGGCGTGGGCGGACGCGAGATCGGCTACATGTTCGGCCAGTACAAGCGCATCACCAACGAGTTCACCGGCGTGCTCACCGGCAAGGGCCTGGAATATGGCGGCAGCCTGATCCGCACCGAAGCCACCGGCTATGGCGCGGTCTACTTCCTGCAGAACATGCTGGAAGCCAACAAGAACAGCGTTGCGGGCAAGACAGCGGTCATTTCCGGCTCCGGCAACGTCGCCACCCACGCCGCCGAGAAGATCGTGCAGTTGGGCGGCAAGGTACTGACCTTGTCGGATTCCGAAGGCTTCATCCATGACCCGGACGGCATCACCCAGGAAAAGATCGACTGGGTGAAGGTGCTGAAGACCAAGCGCCGTGGCCGCATGTCCGAGTATGTGAAGGAGTTCAAAGGCGCCACCTTCACCGGCGGCGGTGCACGGCCCTGGGGCGTCAAGTGCGACGTCGCCCTGCCCTGCGCCACCCAGAACGAGCTGAACGGCACGGACGCCGAGACACTGGTCAAGAATGGCTGCATCGCGGTTTCGGAAGGCGCCAACATGCCGACCGACTTGGCCGGCATCGAGGTATTCAAGAAGGCCCGCATCCTGTATGCGCCGGGCAAGGCCGCCAATGCCGGCGGCGTCGCCGTGTCCGGCCTCGAGATGGCCCAGAACTCGGGCCGCCGCTCCTGGAAGGAAGAAGAACTCCAGCAGCTGCTCAAGGACATCATGCTGGGCATCCATTCGCGCTGCCTGGAATATGGCAAGGAAAAGGATGGCCACGTCGATTACGTGCGTGGCGCCAACATCGCCGGCTTCAAGAAAGTCGCCGATGCCATGCTGGCCTACGGCGTCGTCTGATCATTGATACGGCAGGCCGGTTTCCCGGCCTGCCGCTTTCTTCCAACGCTTTCCCAACGAGGACCCAATGACCAAGGCATCCGATCTGTTCATTCAATGTCTGGAAGAGGAAGGCGTCGAATATGTCTTCGGCGTTCCGGGCGAGGAAAATCTCGATTTCCTGGACAGCCTGTCGCGTTCCACCAAGATCAAACTGATCCTGACCCGCCATGAACAGGGCGCCGGTTTCATGGCCGCCACCTATGGCCGCCATACCGGCAAGGCCGGCGTCAGCCTGGCGACATTGGGACCGGGCGCCACCAACCTGGTCACCGCCGGCGCCTATGCGCAGCTCGGCGGCATGCCGATGATGATGATCACCGGCCAGAAGCCCATCAAGAGCTCCAAGCAGGGCCGCTTCCAGATCCTGGACATCGTGGACATGATGCGCCCGCTGACCAAGTTCACCCACCAGATGGCCAGCGCCGACAATATTCCCAGCCGCGTGCGCGAAGCCTTCCGCCTGGCGCAGGAAGAAAAACCCGGCGCGGTCCACATCGAATTCCCCGAAGACATCGCCGACGAGCAAACGGACTCGGTCCCGCTGAAGATCAGCCATATCCGCCGCCCGTCTGCGGATGAAAAGTCCATCCGCACCGCCGTGGCCCGGATCGAGCGCGCCAAGTCGCCACTGCTGGTGATCGGCGCCGGCGCCAACCGCACCCAGACCAGCCGCATGCTGACGCAGCTGATCGAAAAGACCGGCATTCCCTTTGTCACTACCCAGCTGGGCAAGGGCGTGGTGGACGAGCGCAATCCCAAGTTCGTCGGCTGCGCAGCCCTGTCGTCGGGCGATTTCGTGCATGCCGCCGTGGCCGCCGCCGACCTGATCGTCAACATCGGCCATGACGTGATCGAAAAGCCGCCATTCTTCATGCGGACCGGCGGCACCGAAGTCATCCATGTCAGCTTCCGCTCGGCGGAGGTGGACCCGGTCTACTTCCCCCAGATCGAAGTGATCGGCGACATCGCCAACGCCGTCTGGCAGATCAAGGAACACATTATGGCCCAGCCGCACTGGGACTTCGGCAAGATGCTGAAGGCGCGCGAAGCCGAAGTGGCGCACACCGCGACCATGACGGGCGACCAGCGCTGCCCGATCTATCCGCCCTATCTGGTGGATCAGATCCGCAACATCATGCCCTCCAACGGCATCATCTGCCTGGACAATGGCGTCTATAAGATCTGGTTCGCCCGCAACTATCGCGCCCATATGCCCAACACCGTGCTGCTGGACAATGCGCTGGCGACCATGGGCGCCGGCCTGCCGTCCGCGATGGCGTCGTCGATGGTCTATCCGGACCGCAAGGTGATGGCGATCTGCGGCGATGGCGGCTTCATGATGAACAGCCAGGAAATGGAAACCGCGGTGCGGCTGAAGCTGAACATCACCGTGCTGATTCTGAACGACAACAGCTATGGCATGATCCGCTGGAAGCAGGCGAACATGGGCTTCAAGGATTGGGGGCTGACCTACAACAATCCGGACTTCGTGAAGTATGCCGAGGCCTATGGCGCCAAGGGTCACCGCGTCACCAGCGCCAAGCAGCTGCCCGAACTGCTGAAGTCCTGCCTGGATACGCCCGGCGTGCACCTGGTGGATTGCCCGATAGACTATTCGGACAATGACCGCATCCTGAACAAGGAAATCCGCAAGCTCAGCGCGGCGGTGTGAGGACGATATGCCTGAAGCAAAACAGGGCCTGAAAGACTCCTATCCCTATTATCTGGCGAACGAAGCCAAATCCCCCAACCAGGATTTGGAAGTCACCGACAAATATACGGGGAAAGTGGCGACCCGCGTGGCGCTGGCCGACGCGGCGGCGATCGATGCGGGCATCGCGGCAGCGGTCGAAGCCGCCGAGCCGATGGCGCGGATGGCCGCGTATGAGCGCCAGGACGTGCTGATGCATTGCGTCAGGCGCTTCCAGGAGCGGTTCGAGGAGCTGGCCTATGCCCTGTGCATCGAGGCGGGCAAGCCGATCAAGGACAGTCGCGGTGAAGTCAGCCGCCTGATCGACACCTTCCGCATCGCCGCCGAGGAATCGGTGCGCATCCTGGGCGAGGTCCAGCCGCTGGACATCGCGCCGCGTGCGAAAGGGTATCTCGGCATCTGGAAGCGGGTGCCGATCGGCCCCTGCTCTTTTGTCTCGCCCTTCAACTTCCCGCTCAACCTGGCGGCGCACAAGATC
>CAIUTH010000104.1 GCA_903902075.1 uncultured Alphaproteobacteria bacterium | reverse complement strand
GGGCACAGGCCAACAGGCCCTGAAGGTCATAACTGGATGGGCGCGACGGCTGGTCCACGGGCGGTCTTCCTTGAAAACACTCTAGAAACTACGGCATTTCTTTGGGGGTTCCCTACCCGAAAACGGGGGGGCGGGCTACCTCTGAAACGCGAAGCTTATTGCTTAGAAAGATTCTAACATATAACCTTCACAGTCTAGCAGGGTTGCCGCCCCCCTTACAGTATTGGGCGGGCAGCGCGGTACGAGGAAAACGGCCCATGGCCAAAGCTTTGCGCGAACCCAAGGACACTAGCGCCCAGGCCATCGCGCGCCTGCGCGAAGCCGGCCTGCGTCCCACCCGACAGCGGGTGGAACTGGCGGGTGTGCTGTTCCAGAGCGGTGACCGGCATGTGACGGCCGAAAGCCTGCATGACGAGGTCGCCCAGACCGGCGTTAAGGTTTCGCTGGCCACCGTCTACAACACCCTGCACCAGTTCACCGAGGCAGGCCTGCTGCGCCAGGTGATCGTGGATGCGTCGCGCAGCTATTTCGACACCAACACCGGCGACCACCAGCATTTCTTTGTCGAAAAGGAAGGCCTGCTGATCGACATTCCCGGCGAAAGCATAGCGGTGGCAGGCGTTCCGGCGCCCCCTGCCGGCCTGTCCGTCGACCGCGTCGATGTCGTGGTGCGCGTTCGTAGAAACTGACCGCATCCTGCGAGTCATTCTCACAGTTTAGAATTGTTCTAATTCGTTGACAGGCCCTGTCGGCGGGGCCAATCTCGCGCCGGATTTTTTCACCACAGGAGGCGCATATGCCCGCACTCAAGAACACCAAGACCTGGGAAAACCTGAAAGAGGCCTTTGCCGGCGAAAGCCAGGCCAACCGCCGCTATCTCTACTTCGCGCAGAAGGCCGACGTGGAAGGTCACAATGACGTTGCCGCCGTGTTCCGTTCCACCGCGGAAGGCGAAACCGGCCACGCCCATGGCCATCTGGAATATCTGGAAGAAGTGGGCGATCCGGCGACCGGCGAGCCGATTGGCGCCACCGACGCCAACCTCAAGGCCTCCATCGCGGGCGAGACCCACGAATATACCGACATGTATCCGGGCATGGCCAAGACCGCGCGCACCGAAGGCTTTGACGAAATCGCCGACTGGTTCGAGACCCTGGCCAAGGCCGAAAAGTCCCATGCCGGCCGCTTCCAGAAGGCGCTCGACACTCTGGGCAAGTAGTGAGACGCGACCGCGCAAGCGGGCGAAATGGTCCAGTGGACCATTTCGAGCGTGGAACGCCCCGAGCTTGGGCAAGGGGCTTTTGCGAATGAACATGGCCGCGCGAAGCAATTTGCGCGGCCATTCTTTTCTGGAACGGACCGCATGACCGGCGAAGGCAGCCTGGGTGCCCCCACCCGCGAAATCATCAAGTGGCAGGATTCGGACTTTGCCGATGAGGCCAAGCTGGATGCCGAGATGCGCCGCGTCTTTGACATCTGTCATGGCTGCCGCCGCTGCTTCAATCTGTGCGATTCCTTCCCGCGCCTGTTCGATTTGATCGACAACAGCCCGACAGAAGATGTCGAGCATCTGAAATCCGAAGAATTCAAGCCGGTCGTGGAAGCCTGCACGCTTTGCGACATGTGCTTCATGACCAAGTGTCCTTATGTGCCGCCGCATCCCTTCATGCTGGATTTCCCGCACTTGATGCTGCGCCACCGCTTTGTCGAGGCCAAGAAAGGCAACACGGAATTCGTGCAGCGCCAGCTGGCCGAAATGGACCGCAACGGCGCACTCGCAGGACCCATTGCGCCACTGGTCAACTGGGCGTCGGACAAGGGCAACAAGCTGACTCGGCCGGTGATGGAAGCAGTGGCCGGCATTGATGCCAAGGCGACACTGCCGAAATTCACCAGCCGCACCTTTGTCAGCCAGGCCAAACACCAAGCCGGCGAGATCAACGCGAGCGCGCCCGCCTTCGGAAAGCGCAAGGCCGCGCTCTATGCCACCTGCTTCATCAACTACAACAAGCCCGAGACCGGCATGGATGCTCGCGCCGTGCTGAACCATATCGGCGTCGAAACCAAGGTCGCCTATCCCGGCTGCTGCGGCATGCCGTTCCTGGAACAGGCCGAGCTGGCGCGCGTCGCCCAGAATGCCGCCAAGGTCAGCAAGGAACTCTGCAAGCTGATCGATGACGGCTATGACATCGTCGCGCTGACCGCCAGTTGCGGACTGATGCTGAAATTCGAATGGGCGCTGATCTGCCCCGACAATCCCGACGTGAAGCGGGTGCAGGAAAACACTTTCGACATTGACGAATATGTCGTGGACGTCGCCAAGAAGGATGGATTGCCGGCTGGCCTGACCGCCCTGCCCGAAGGCGTCACTGTGCATTTGGCCTGCCATGCCCGCGCCCAGAATATGGGGCCCAAGGCGGCGGAGATGCTGAAGATGATTCCCGATACGCCGGTGGATGTGGTGGAGCGCTGCTCCGGCCATGGCGGCACCTTTGGCGTGGTCAAGCCGACCCATGATGTCGGCGTGAAAGTGGGCAAGCCGGTGTTCAAGGCGGTCAATGCCAAGGCGCGCGGCCATATCGTGTCGGATTGCCCGCTGGCCGCGGTGCATATCATGGCGCACACCGACACACCGGCGAAAGAGCCGGAGCATCCCATCCAGATCATGGCCAAAGCCTTCGGGTTGAAAAAAGATGTCTGAAGCAGAACGCAGGATCACCCGGGCCGATATCCTGCCGCCGGGCGAGTATGACCAGCAGCGCAAGTCGCTGAAGGCCAACCTGATCCCCATGAAGAAGCTGCGCCGCATCGAGGTGGGGCCCTTCGCCACTTTCTATTTCGAGAATTACGCCACCATGTGGCTGCAGGTGCAGGAAATGCTGCGCATCGAAAAAGGCGGCGAGGAACAGGTCCCCGGCGAGCTGGCGGCCTACAACCCCCTGATTCCGCAAGGCGACGAGCTGATCGCCACCATGATGCTGGAGATCGAGGACGAGAAGCGCCGCAATGTCGTGCTGCTCACCCTGGGCGGCATCGAGGAAACCGTCTTCCTGGAAATCGGCGGCGATGTCATCCGCGCCGCCCCCACCGAATATGACGACCGCACCACGGCAGACGGCAAGACCTCATCGGTGCATTGGCTGCGTTTCAAGCTGACCGCGGACCAGATCGCGCATTTCAGGAACGGCACGGAGCGCGTGGTGCTGGGCGTGTCGCATCCGCACTATGGCCATATGGCGGTGCTGAGCACCGAGGCGCGCACAGCGCTTGCCAAGGACTTCGCTTAAAACTGAACTCTGCCTGCGATGATGTTCGCATGACGCTCTGATGTCAGGCGTTCATAGGCGCCGGTGTCCGGGTCCATCACATAGAGCGGATCGGCAATGGCCGAGGGGTCAAAGCCCTCGCGCACCAGGTCCACCTTGCGCTGCTTGAAGGTGCCGGTGACGTCGATGCGCGGTGACAGGCGCAGGAAGATTGGCCGGGCATAGGGCGCCAACCGGTGGCGCAGATTCTCCGGCAGCCGGTCCAGCTGGAAATCGCCGTTCACCACCAGCGACGCCATGCCGGCGCGTCCGTCCATGCCGGGCACGGCCACGCCATAGACATTGGCTTCCAGGATGCCGGGCTCGGCCGCCAGCGCTTCGCCCACTTCGCCGGTGGAGACATTCTCGCCCTTCCAGCGGAAGGTATCGCCGATGCGGTCGACAAAATAGAAATAGCCATGCGCGTCACGGCGCATCAGGTCGCCGGTGCGAAACCAGATATCGCCTTTTTGAAAGACGTCGCGCAGCATCTTCTTTTCGCTTTCGGCGCGGTTGGTATAGCCCTCGAACTCGCGGCCGGCGCGTTTGGACATGCCGCCGATCGCCTCGCCCACGTCGTCGGCTTCGCATTCGATGCAAAGCCCTTCGGGTCCGCGCACCGGCATTTCCTTTTCCACGTCAAAGCGCACCACGCGGGATGGCAGCAACCATTCCAGGTAATCGGGTACCCGGCCAACCGCGCCCACCGTGCCGTCGTAATTCAGCATCGAGACATTGCTTTCGGTGGCGCCGTAAAACTCCACGATGCGGGGGATGGCGAAGCGCTCCTGGAACTGGCGCCAGATTTCGGGCCGCAATCCATTGCCGGTGATAGCGCGGACCCTGTGGCCACGCTCGAGCGGCGAAGGCGGCGCATTCAGCAGATAGCGGCACAACTCGCCGATATATTCGAACATTGTGGCGCCATAGCTGTGCACATCGCTCCAGAACTCGTGCACCGAGAATTTGCGCTTGATGATCAGCGCCCCGCCCGACAGGAAGGCCAGCCCCACAGCGCACACCCCGCCGGTGGAATGATAGAGCGGCAAGGGATCATAGATGCGGTCGCTGGCGTTGGGCCGCAGCGCCCCGAAAAAGCCGGTCATCATGAACAGCATGCGCATATGGCTGAAATTGGCCGCCTTGGGCAGGCCGGTGGTACCCGACGTATAGATGAAAAAGGCGCGATCCTTCAGCGTTACCCCGGCGCGCGCCTGTTTGCCGGGCGATTGTTCTGACGCAGCCGCCAGCGCGCTGGTGAGATTACCGGTCTTGCTGTCCAGCGGATCGACGCCTTCGACCCACAGGGCGGGCGGCGCCTCGAACGGCGCATCCAGGAAATTGCGCACCAGCTCGGCGCCGACAATGGCGTGGCGCGCACCCGAGACATTGATAGAATGGGACAGGGCCGCGCCCACCAGGTTGATGTTGATCAGCGCCACCTGCGCCCCGACCTTGAACATGCCCAGCCAGGCACAGATGAAGTCGGGCCGGTTCTCCATCAGCAGCGCCACCGGCGTGCCGCGCCCGATACCTTGCGCCATGGCCCAATGGGCATAGCGGTTGGCGCGCCCGTCCAGCTGCGCATAAGTCATCACCTGGTCCTGATACAGGATCGCCGCATTGCCGGGCCGCGCCCGCGCCTGACCCTCGACGATATCGACGATGCTGCGGGTGGAATGGGGCTTGACCAGGCGCAGCAGCCACAAGGTGCGCGCGATGCTGCCCAGATAGATGGCTTCGCGCTTGACCGCGCTTATGAGGCCCAAAGCATTTCTCCCATCCGCAGCTTGAGCCGCGCCCCACTTCTAATCAAGATAATGGCATGGATGAGACCTTGGATCTTCGCGGCCTCAAATGCCCCCTGCCCGCGCTGCTGGCGAAGAAGGCGCTGGCCAAGCTCACACCCGGCACGGCGCTGACCGTGCTGGCAGACGATCCGATGGCGGTAGTGGACATTCCGCACATGTGCCATGGCGAAGGCCACGCCTTTGATGGCGTGACCTCGCGCAATGGCTATAGCGAGTTTTCGATCAGGTCTGGTTCGGCTTAGGCGCCGCGTCGGGGCCGATGCGGGCAATCACTTCGGCGGCATTCAGAGAACGCGGCTCCTTGGCCGCCTGCTCCGGCGTCAGCAGCACGATCTCGGCATAGGCCTCGAAGTTGGTGCGCACCACCACATCCACTGCCGGCTCATAGGCAAAGCCCCAGCCGCCCCAATAACCGAAACCGCGGCGGCCATAGCCGCCCCAGAAGGGATCAGCCGGTGGGCCGTAAGGGACGGTCTGCACCGAGGTGTTGGTGCGGGTGTTGCGGGTGTCGAAAACAAAATTGGTATAGCCGGCGGCGCGGGTCACTTCGGCGGCGCGCAGCAGCAGGAAGCTTTCCACCGTCTCGCGCGGGGTGACCGTGTTGCCGGTGAAAGTGACGCGGTAGCGGGTATGGGTCAGGGCCCGGTCGGTATAGCCGGTGCGCTGGCCTTCCAGCCGGGGGGCATAGGGCGAAGGCGCCATGCACCCCGCCAAAAGACCTGCCGCCAAGGTTAAAGGAAGGGTCCGGGCCAACAGGCGCCAGGAAGGGTTCAGTCGGGTCATAACAAGCTCCTGTCCGTGCCCCTCACGGATTGTCCTCTTATTATGGGAACGGCAGGCCCCAATTCCTAGTTCCCTAAGGGGCTTTTCGGGGTCTTTTTGTGTCACCGGGTTCCCCGCAGCGCCTTGATATTGTGAGGGCTTCCCCTTGGGCCGCAGGTTCATTTTGCACTGCACCCTCTTGCTAAAGGCCGCCGGTCAGTGGAAGTTCGCCCTGTCCGGTGCCGCATTACCGGTCAAAGGTCCAAAACGGGCCGGAACGGCCGGTTGCCGGTCTTAAAAACGAGCCTTGTGGGGGCCTGAACGATCGCCATGCACGGTCTTTCCCAATTCCTTCAGTTTGCCCTCTGCCTGGTCCTGATCTGCGTTTGCACGCTTTCGGTTCAGCTGGCTGCTCTTGCCTGGGTGCGCGTGTTCCGCAAGCAACCTAACCTGGGCCGCGCTGAACTGGACGATACCGAGCTGCCGCATGTGCTGGTGCAGCTCCCGGTCTGCAATGAAGGCCATCTGGCAGTGCGCGTCGCCGCCGCCGCCGCGATGGACTGGCCGCGCGACCGCCTGACCATTCAATTGCTGGACGATGGCGATGGCGAAGGCCATGACGAACTGGCCATCGCCGTGCGCGCCGTGGTTCCCGAAGGCGTGAATTTCCACATCCTGCGCCGGGGCAGCCGCAAGGGTTTCAAGGCCGGCAACTTGGCCTTCGGCCTTTCGCATTCCGACGCGCCCTTCGTGGCGGTGCTGGACGCCGACTTCGTGCCGCCGGCCGATTTCCTGCGCCGTACCGTGCCGGTGCTGCTGGCCGACAGCGGCCTTGCCTTCGTGCAGTCGCGCTGGGGCCATGCCAATCGCGAGGCCAACTGGCTGACGCGGGTGCAGGGCCTGTTGCTGGATTCCCATTTCGCGGTGGAACAAGAAGCGCGCTGGCGCGCCGGGCTGCCGCTGTCGTTCAACGGCAGCGCCGGGGTGTGGAACCGCACCGCCATCGAACAGGGCGGCGGCTGGACCGGCGATACCCTGACCGAAGATCTCGACCTGTCCATGCGCTGCATGATGCAGGGCTGGCGCGGCGCCATGGTGTCGGACCTTGTCGTGCCGGGCGAGCTGCCACAGACCGCCGCGGCGTGGCGCGCGCAGCAGGCGCGCTGGACCAAGGGCCATGCACAGGTGGCGCGCAAGCTTCTGCCCACCATCTGGTCAAGCGCCATGCCCGCCTGGAAGAAAGCGGCGATGACGCTGCAGATGTGCCAGTTCGCCTTCTACATGCTGGCCTTTGGCAGCGCCGCGATCTCGCTGATCCTGATGTATATGGGCGCCGCCTATTATCCCGGCGTCACCTGGCTGGGCCTCCTGGTCACCGTGCTCGGCATCTTTTCCTCCATCGGCTACCTGTTCCTGGGCCAGCGCATCCTGAATCGCCAGGGCGAGCCCAAGCTGGTGGCCTCGCTGCTCCTGGCGGTGGTTTTCCCCTCCGGCCTGATCCTGGCCAACACCCGTGCCACCTTCGACGCCTTCTTCTCCAGCCGCATGGATTTCAACCGCACCACCCGCGTGGGCGAGATTCAAAAAGGCGGCTGGCGCGGCGTGCCCGAGCTGGTGGTCGGCGTGGTGCTGCCCATCTTCGCCTTCGCCGAATCCAACTGGAGCGCCCTGTTCTTCTTCTTTGCGGTGTCGGGCCTTGTTTCCATCGGCGCCATGGGCGCCATCGCTCCGCGCGCTGTGCGCCAGCAGATTACTCCAGGCGAGTAAAGTTAGCTTCGGGTTAAAAAATCCCGGCGCTTTTGAATTCCTAAAATCTGAAGCTTTCGCCTAACGCTGCCTTTGCGCGTCCGCGCCTATCCTGCGGGCGGGTTGAGGTGAGCGTGTTATGGAGATCATCGGAAAATTAGTTGCGGTTGCGGCCCTCGCGGTGGCGCTGGAAGGCTGCGCCAGCAGCGGCGATGAGGTAATGGATTACGCCCAGACGCCGATGCCGCGCGAGGTCGGCCAGGCCGTGGTCCGGAACGACACCCACAAGCCGATACAATGCGTGCCCTATGCGCGCGAGCATTCCGTCATCAAGATTTACGGCGACGCTTATGCCTGGTGGGACAAGGCGGCCGGAAAATATCAGCGCGGTAACCTGCCAGAGCCGGGCGCGGTGATGGTGCTGAACAATTATGCCGACGCGAACCGCGGCCATGTAGCGGTGGTGCGCAAGGTGGTGGGCCCGCGGGAGATCCGGATCGACCACGCCAACTGGTTCGATGACGGCTCCATCTATGTGAACAACCCGGTGGAAGATGTCAGCAGCGGCAACGACTGGTCGATGGTGCGGGTCTACAATCTCAAGACCGGCGGCTGGGGTGCCAAGCTCTATCCGGTGCAGGGCTTTATCGGCGGGTCCGGTGGCGACAGCGTACTAGACGCGAAAGACCGCCCCGATCTGGTGGCCGATGGCGGCGGCGGCATGGGCGCCACCGCCCTGGTCGACGAAATAAACTAGCCGGGCCCGCGACTTACCCTCGCCACTGCGCTATTCTGCCTCTCCCCACTGTGAGCGAGTCGGGTCCGGGCCTAGTGTCCCGCCCCTTGCGGACCTGAGGGGGTACGCAATCGAGGGTTAACACGTCCTTTGATGCCACACCGCCTGTGATCGCAAACCTGCCCGAGCCTGGACAGACACCCGCAGCGGAGCCGGTGGCGGAGCATCATGCCAGCGATCCGCTGGCGGGCGTTCCGGAGACCGGCGTTCATCACTGCGCCGCCAACGACACGCGCAACATGTTCGGGCTCATGCTGGGCGCGATGGGCGTCGTCTTTGGCGACATCGGCACCAGCCCGCTTTACGCCTTGAAGGCGACGGTGCTGGCCACCGAGGGCGGCCTGCCCAATCACGTGGCGGTGATGGGCTCGCTCTCCATGATCTTCTGGGCGCTGATCCTGGTGGTGACGGTCAAGTATGTCCTGATCATCATGCGCGCCGACAATAATGGCGAAGGCGGCACCTTGGCCTTGGCCGCCCTGGCGCATCGCTCGCCGGGCATGACGCGCCGGATCAAGGCCACCATCGGCGTCGGCGCCATTGTCGGTCTGGCGCTGTTCTTCGGCGACGGCATGCTGACCCCCGCCGTGACCGTGATGGCGGCGGTAGAAGGCCTGAAGGTCGAGGATCCGCACTTCGCGACACTGGTGGTGCCACTGTCACTGGTCATCCTGGCCAGCCTGTTCCTGATCCAGAGCCGCGGCACCCACAAGATCGGCCGGCTGTTCGGCCCGGTGATGGTGTTGTGGTTTGTCGCGCTGGGCGGCTTCGGCCTGGCCTCGCTGCTGCGCACCCCGGGCATCCTGGCCGCCTTCAATCCCTGGTATGCGCTTTTGATGTTCCTGCATGCGCCCTGGGTGGCCTTTGTGTCACTGGGCGCGGTGGTGCTGGCGGTGACGGGCTGCGAAGCCTTGTATGCCGACATGGGCCATTTCGGCAGAAAGCCCATCCAGTATGCCTGGCTGTTCGTGGCGCTGCCCGCGCTGCTGCTGAACTATTTCGGCCAAGGCGCGGCGTTGTTGCGCCAACCCGACCAGGCGGAGTTCGCCTTCTTCTCGGTCATTCCGCACTGGGCCCATATCCCGATGGTGATATTGGCGACCCTGGCCGCCATCATCGCCTCGCAGGCAGTGATCACCGGCGTCTTTTCAATGACCCAGCAGGCCGTGCAGCTGGGCCAGCTGCCGCGCATGGAAATCCGCCACACCAGCGCCACCGATTACGGCCAGATCTATGTGCCGCGCATGAACGCGTTCCTGGCGGTCGGCGTCGTGCTGATCGTGCTTATCTTCAAGAGCTCGGATGCCCTGACCGCCGCTTACGGCATCGCGGTGACCGGCGTCATGGTGATCGATACCTTCAATGCCGGCATCGTGGCCGGCAAGCAGTGGCGCTGGCCTTTCTGGTTCGTCGTCGCCCTGTTCGGTGCCATGGGTGTCAGCGATCTTCTGTTCTTCACCGCCAATTCACTGAAGATCCCCGAAGGCGGCTGGCTGCCTCTGTTCATCGCCTTCTGCGTGTTTGTCGGCATGGATACCTGGCGCCGAGGCCGCCGCGTCCACCTGGAAAAAGTGCGTTCCGAATCCCTGCCGCTGTCGCTCTTCCTGGAGCGGGCCGACAAGAGCACCGTCCGCGTCGCCGGACTTGGCGTCTTCCTGTCCTCGCGCACCGACATCGTGCCGGGCGCGTTGCTGCACAACCTCAAGCACAACAAGATCCTGCATGAGCGGGTGGTGATCGTGAATGTGGTGGTCGAGGACACGCCCCTGGTCGCGCCGGCCCAGCGCCTGGACGTCGAGAAGCTGGGCAAGGGCTTCTACACCATCCGCATCCATCATGGCTTCTACGAAACCCCCGATGTCCCCCAGGCGCTGCAGGAAGCCCGCCGCTTCGGCCTGGCGCTGGACGTGGACACCGCCACATTCTTTATTGGCCGCGAGACATTGGTGCCGGCGGAAAAATCTGAGCTAGGCGTCTTGCGCAACCGGCTCTATCGCGCGCTCGCGGGTGCGGCATTATCGCCCGCCCGCTTCTATCACTTGCCGCCCAACCGGGTGGTAGAATTGGGAACACAGATCACGATCTGAGTCTGGCTGCACTGTGCACCAGTAACGAGACCTGACGGCGCCTTCTCACCGCCCGGCCTGCTTTTAAAGCGAGGCAATTTCCCCACCATGAAACAAGATGTTATGGCGCCAACCGGGCGCAGCCTTAAACGCGATCTGTCGCTCACCGTTGGCGCACTGGGCGTGGTGTTCGGTGATATCGGCACCTCGCCGCTTTACGCCATGCGGGAATCCGCGCTTGCCGTGGGCGGCCACGCCGCCAGCCAGGCCGCGGTCTATGGCGCGCTCTCGTTGATCTTCTGGGCGCTGGTGATCGTGGTCACCGTCAAATATGTCGGCTTCATCATGCGCGCCGGCAACAATGGCGAAGGCGGTGTCATGGCGCTGGCGGCGCTGGCGCACCGGGCGCCGGTCTCGCGCAGGGCCAAGACCGCCATCGGCGTGGCGGCCTTGATGGGCCTGGCGCTGTTCTATGGCGATGGCATGCTGACGCCGGCCATCTCGGTGCTGTCAGCGATGGAAGGCCTGGGCGCGTCTGACACTTTTAAACCCTGGATCCTGCCGCTCACACTGTTGATCCTGGTCGGCCTGTTCCTGATGCAAAGCCGCGGCACCGAAAAGATCGGCAAGGTGTTCGGACCGGTGATGGTGGTGTGGTTCATCGTGCTGGCGGTGCTGGGCAGCATTGAAATCGTCAAGCAGCCGCAGATCCTGTTTGCCGCCAATCCCGTCTACGCCCTGAATCTGTTTCGCACCGAGCCCTGGACCGCCTTTGTCGCGCTGGGTTCGGTCGTGCTGGCGGTCACCGGCTGCGAGGCGCTGTATGCCGACATGGGCCATTTCGGGGCGCGTGCCATCCGCTGGGCCTGGCTGTATTTCGCCTTTCCCGCGCTGGTGCTGAACTATTTCGGCCAGGGCGCGCTGCTGCTGTCCAATCCGGGCGCCGCACCCTTCCTGTTCTATGCCCTGGTGCCGGGCTGGCTGCACTATCCCATGGTGGCGCTGGCCGCCATCGCCACCATCATCGCCTCGCAGGCGGTGATCAGCGGCGTCTTCTCCATCACCCGCCAGGCTGTGCAGCTGGGCCAGTTGCCGCGCATGGAAATCCGCCACGCCAGCGCGGCCGAGATGGGCCAGATCTATGTCCCCAAGAGCAATGCCATGCTGGCGGTGGGCGTGGTGCTGATCGTTTTGATCTTCAAGACATCGGACTCGCTGGCCGCCGCCTACGGCATCGCGGTTACCGGCGTGATGGTGATTTCCACCGCGCTGGTGGCGGTGGTGGCGCGCTATCGCTGGAAGTGGAAGCGCACCAGCGTGATCCTGATCTTCGGGTCGCTGGGGTTGATCGATGTCGCCTTCATGGGCTCCAACGCCCTCAAGCTGGTTCAGGGTGGCTGGCTGCCGCTGGCGGTTGCCGGCGCGACTTTCGTGGTGATGGACACCTGGCGCATGGGGCGGCGGGCACACCTGGAAGCCATGCGCGACAATTCGCTGGCGCTGGACCTGTTCCTGGACCGGGCCGACAAGTTCAGCCAGCGCATCGCCGGCACCGCCGTGTTCCTGTCACCACGGCTGGATGCAGTGCCCAACCCCCTGCTGCACAGCCTGAAGCACTACAAGGTGCTGCATGAGCGGGTGGTGATCTGCGCCGTCAGCGTGGCCGACACGCCCTTCGTGTCCAAGGCCAAGCGCATCACGGTGGAGAAGCTGGGCAAGGGCTTTTTCGCGGTGCGGATATCCTATGGCTTTATCGAGACGCCGGACATTCCCGAAGCGCTGAACCTGGCGCGCGCGCAGGGCCTGGCGCTTGAGCCCGATGCCACGACCTATTTCCTGGGCCGCGAGACATTGGTGGCGGGCGTCAATCCCCGCATGAAGAGCTGGCGGGTGTCGCTGTATATGTGGCTGGCGTCGAATGCCCTGTCGCCCGCGCGCTTCTTCCACCTGCCGCCTGGCAGGGTGGTTGAGCTGGGCACGCAGGTTTCAATCTAGCGCGTAAGTAAGCGCCTTCAGATACGCGCTTTCCGGCAGCAGCGGATGCACCGGATGATCCGGCCCTGCGCCCGATTGGCGGATCAGGGCAGCGCGGCGGCCCGCACGCAGCAGGCCTTGCGCGCATTCCTGGGCAAAGCGTTCCTGCGGAATATTGTGCGAGCAGGAGGCGATCATCATCAGCCCACCCGGCGCGGTGACGTCAGCCGCCAGACGCGCCAGTTTGCGATAGGCCTTGGCGCCCGGCTCCAGATCCTTCTTGGATTTCACGAAGGGCGGCGGGTCGGTCAGCACGATGTCGAAGGTCTCGCCGGCGGCCTTCAGCCGTTCCAGTTCCTCGAACACATCGGCCTTCACCGCCTGGACGGTCACGCCATTGGAACGGGCGCTTTCCTCGGCAATGGCCAGCGCAGGCGCGCTGCTGTCCAGGCAAACGACTTCCTTGGCGCCGGCCTTCGCCGCCAGGATGCCAAAGCCGCCGGTGTAGGAATAGGCGTCCAGCACCGTCTTGCCCTTGGCGAATCCGGCGATGAAAGCGCGATTGTCGCGCTGGTCATAATACCAGCCGGTCTTCTGGCCTTCGGCGAGGTCGGCGATATAGCGCGTGCCATTTTCTTCCACCGCGATGCGATGGCCCGTGCCCTTGGCCGTCTTGACGTAGCTTTCCAGGCCTTCCAGCCCGCGCGACGGCGCATCGTTGCGCAGCATGATGGTCTTGGGCTTCAGCACGATCTCCAGCGACTGGATCAAGGTTTCGATCTGCCGCTCCATGCCCGCGGTGCCGACCTGCACCGTCAAGGTGTCGTCGAAGCGGTCGATCACCAGTCCCGGCAAGCCGTCGCCTTCGGCATGGACCAGCCGGTAGAAAGGCCTGTCATAAATGGAATCGCGCAGCGCCAGCGCCCGCTTCAGCCGCGCCGTGAAAAAGTCGCGGTCAATCGCAACATCGCAATCATCCGAAAACAGCCGGATCGCGATCAGGCTCTTGGGATTGAAGTAGCCGGTGCCGAAGGCGCGGCCATCCTCACCCCGGACATTGACGACGGAACCGGGCGTGATCGCCTTGGCCGCCTCGTCCATGCGGATTTCGTTGGAAAAGATCCAGGGCGAGCCGGCGCGAGCGCGGCGGCCCTTTGGTAATATAATGCTTTTTCTTGACATGGCGCAGACCTGTACAGCCCCCTTGCGCCCCCGTCCATGCCGTCCTTAGATGCGCGCCATATTTCGCAGTCAGGAGAACAGCATGGCCGTGGACGGCAAGTGGGAAATCGTCATCAATTCGCCCCTGGGCGCCCAAAAGGCCACTTTGGACATCGCCACCGACGGCGCCGCCCTGACCGGCACCCAGCAGGCCGCGCAGGGCTCCGGCCCACTCGAAAATGGCAAGGTTGACGGCAACAATGTCGCCTGGTCCGCCAAGATTTCCTCGCCCATGCCGCTGACCTTGGACTTCATCGGCACGGTCGATGGCGACAAGCTGTCGGGCAGCGTCAAGGCCGGCGCGTTCGGCTCCTTCCCCTTCAACGGAAATCGCGTTTGAGAATCCATAAAGAGGGCTACCCGTTCATCGCCATCTTTGCGGCGATCAATCTGCTCGCCTTTTTGCTGTCGGCCTGGCTGGGCTGGCTCTTGCTGCCGGTCACCATCTGGTGCGTCGCTTTCTTCCGCGATCCGGACCGCATCACGCCCGATGGTGCCGGCCTGATCATCTGTCCCGCCGACGGCAAGCTGCTGCCGCTGGTGGATGCGGTGCCGCCCGCCGAGTTGGGCATGGGGGACGTGCCCCGCCCGCGCCTGTCCATCTTCATGAACGTGTTCAACGTGCATGTGAACCGCAACCCGGTATCGGGGCATGTGGTGGCCAAAGCCTATCGGCCCGGCAAGTTCTTCAACGCCAGCTTCGACAAGGCCAGCATCCATAACGAGCGCATGTCCATCCGCCTGCGTCCCGAAGGCGAAAGCACCGACGCGAAGGACCTGGCGGTGGTGCAGATCGCCGGCCTGGTGGCGCGCCGCATTGTTTGCGACCTTGTCCAGGGCGAAGGCGTGCACCGGGGCAACAGATTTGGCATTATCCGCTTCGGCAGCCGGGTAGACGTCTATCTGCCGCCGGGTACCGAGATTCTGGTGACACCCGGGATCACGACACGGGCGGGCGAAACCATCCTGGCCCGCTTCTTATAAAGGATCTTTTTTTGGAGCCGGATCGCCTTTCCCGCCGCAAGCGCGCCCGACAGATCGTCGCCGCGCGCCTGGAACGACTGGAAGATCTTTCCATCGGCAAGCTGGTACCCTCCAGCATCACGCTGATGGCGCTGGGATGCGGCGTCACCGCCATCCGCTTTGGCCTAGCCGATCAATGGGCCACCGCCGTCAGCTTTGTCATCGCTTCCATGATCCTGGACATGCTGGACGGACGCGCCGCCCGCATGCTGGGCGCCGACAGCCGGTTTGGCGCGCAGCTCGATTCCCTCGCAGACCTTGTCAGCTTCGGCGTGGCGCCCGGCATCATCATGTACATGTGGAGCCTTTCGAAGATGGGCAATGCCGGCTGGATCGCTGCGCTGATCTTCTGCGCCTGCGCCGCCATACGCCTCGCCCGCTTCAATGTGGAAAGCGTGCGCGACGAAGGCGCCACCAAGGGCAATCCCTATTTCACCGGTCTGCCCACACCTGCCGCGGCCTGCATGATGCTGCTGCCGCTGCTGATCTCGTTCCAGTTCAGCGATCCCCTGGTGCGCGAACCCTGGGTGTCAGGCATTTTCATTGCCATCACCTCGGTGCTGATGGTCTCCCGCCTGCCCACCCCGTCCATCAAGTACATGAAATTGCAGCGCCAGCATCGCGTGCTGGCGGCGATCGCCTTTACGGCCCTGGCCGCGCTGCTGATCGCATGGCCCTGGGGCACCATGACCGTGGGCCTGTTGATTTATGTGGCGTCGATTCCCTTCGCCATATACGCGCACCAT
>CAIUTH010000103.1 GCA_903902075.1 uncultured Alphaproteobacteria bacterium | reverse complement strand
GTGACCTGGGCGCCGGCACGCTGGGCTGTGATGGCCGATGTCAGTCCGATGATGCCGCTGCCGACGACGGCGATGTTTTTTTCACCGCGCAATATCGCCTTTTGCACGGCCATCTCGGCCGACCCCCAGGACAGAGACCAGCCCGAACCGCCATGTCCGTAATTGTGCACCACCATGGCGCCGCCAACCTGTTCCACATCCAGGTTGGGACCTTTGGTGCGGAACGGACGCAGGCACACTTTAAAGTCGAAGAAGCGGTCGGCATGGGCGCGGACCGGGGCCAGCACGGGCGGGCGGTCCATCTGGAGAACCGTGGAAGCCGTTTTGGCGGCCGGCGCGGTGGCGGGGGGCGCAGATTGGCCGGCACAGCCGCCCATGCCCAGAACGCCGCCCAGCGCGAGCGAATTCCTCAGAAGATGCCGCCGGTCCATCAGCCCACCCCGTAAACCCCACGGCTTTATAGCAGGGGCGGACCGGTCCGTCTGCGGTCACAGCGTCGCTTCAACCCGGCCGTGTCGCGGCCCAGATGACATGGCGCACGCCGCGCCCTTTATTTGCGCGCGCCTTGACCACTTCCACGGCAAAACCGGCGCGGCGCAATTGCTCGGTGAAAACATCGCTGGGCGCCGCCGACCAGATCGTCAGCAGCCCCTTGGGCCGCAGCGCCTTGCGCGTCGCTTCCAGCCCGCGCCGGGTATAGAGACGGTCGTTGGCGCTGCGGCTCAGACCGTCCGGGCCATTGTCCACATCTAGCAATATGGCATCGTACGCGTCTTTGGC
The DNA here is from genome assembly GCA_903902075.1 of uncultured Alphaproteobacteria bacterium. Lineage (GTDB taxonomy): Bacteria > Pseudomonadota > Alphaproteobacteria > Micropepsales > Micropepsaceae > Rhizomicrobium. Next base: position 2,737 of record CAIUTH010000103.1, on the reverse strand, counting down.
ACCGGCGATGGCGGCGCCGACATCGCCTTCATAAATGCGTACCCTGGGATCATCCAGGCAGCCGGCGGTCAGGTCCGCCATCGGCCCACGCGCCCATGCCAGCACGGAGGGCACCAGTTCGGCGACCAATATTTGTGCATCCTTGCCCAGGCTCGCCAGCGCCGCGCGCAAGGTGAAGCCCATGCCATAGCCGCCAATCAGGATGCGAACATTGCGGCGGCCGCGCAGCCGTTCGCAGGCCAGGTCCGCCAGCGCGATTTCCGAACTGCTCATGCGGCTGTTCATCAACGGCGTGGGGCCCGCAAAAATCGCGAACTCGGTGCCCCGCTGCATCAGCCTGAGTTCACCCTCGCCGCCGGGAACTGCCGCCGTGGCGAGATGGACCCAGGGGATCATCGTTTGGCTTTTGCGGGCTTCTTGGCCGGCTTGGCAGACTTCACAACTTTTTTGGCCGCGGGCTTGGCAGCCGCCTTTGGCCTGGCTTCCGCCTTTGGCTTTTCCGCCTCCTTATTTGCCAACACCGCCTTGGGCGCGAGCTTGATTTTCACGGTCGGTGTGGCTGTCACAGGCGCCTTCTTGGGCGCAGCGGCTTCCACCTCTTCCGGCGCCTTGGTCTTGGGCGGCAGTGGCGGAACAGACTGGCCGGCCATCAGCATCAGCAAGCGCGACGACAGGGTCTTGGGCTTGGCGCTGGCGGTATCCACAGGCGCGTCGGTCAGGAACGCTTTCACATCGGTCTTGGAGCGGCAGATGCGGGCCTTGCCGGAATTGACCAGAACAGGACCGTCGATCAGGGAGGGATGTTCCACTACGCCGTCCCAGAATTCATTTTCACTCAGGAAGCGGTCATCGAGCTGCAGCGAACGAAACAGGGGATCGTATTTCTTCACCAGGCTCTGCTCGCTGGACTTCAGAAGCGCGGACAACTGCTTGAGCGCATCGCGGGTGGGCGGCGCGGTGATGTAATCGATAATGACGGGCTCCTGGCCGGTGCGGCGCACTTCCTCCAGCACATCGTCACAGATATCGGTGTCCGGATCGCAATAGACGGTGAGCCGCGCCGCGGCCTGCTCCCGGGGCCTGGGCTTTTCCTGCACGGGCGCCGGCGGGGTTGGCAGCAGCACCAGATTCACGGCCTTGGGGCCCTTGGCGTCGGGCTGGGTCTCGAACGAGACCCGCTGGCCGGGCTTCAGCCCCGGCACGCTGCCGGACGATGCGGTGGGGACAAAGACGTCCTTGCCGCCGCCATCCGGGGTGATGAAACCAAAACCTTTGGCGGCATTGAAAAACTTGACGGTACCGTGCGGCATGAAATTCCTGATCGCATAGCCGGGCGAACACTTCGCCCTGCGGGATGTTGATAGTCAGTCTTGGGGTTCCGATGGTCCCGCACCCTGTGGGCGGATGGCACATGACAGTGCCATATCGAATCCTGAACCTACCTATAGTCGGCAGGATCAGGATTGCCAAGCTGGGATGCCAATAGTCCGGCGCAAACTATTTACCGGCTGCCCGGTGGCCTTCCCAAGCCTGGCATAGGTGAGTTCCATGCCAACTGGCCGCGCCCGATTTCACGCGACGTTGAATGGAGGGCTATCCCCGCAGCAGCGGCAATAGCTGCTCGCCCTGGCGTTTTATTTCCGTCAGATAGGGCGTGTCGGACAGGATAAAGTGGGTGATCCCCAGCTCCTGATACTTGCGCAAGGATGCCGCGACCTCGGCGGCCGAGCCCACCAGCCAGGTCGCACCCGCACCGCCACCACCGAAATTCGCCGGCGCCGTATAAAGATTGCTGTCCAGCACATCGCCGCGGGACTGCAGCGCCACCAAACGCTGCTGGCCGGCCGCGGCCTCGAACTGATGACCGTTCCAGCCGGCGCCATTGGCCTTGGCCATTTTCACCACCCGCTCTTCGGCATTAGCCCAGGCCTGGGCACTGGTATCGCGCACCAGGGTGGTGACGCGCAGGCCAAATTCCAGCGGAGGCAGATCGCGGTCCAGTTCCCGGCTGAGCGCCTTGAGCCTGTCGATGCGTTCGCGCACCCCGTCCAGTGGCTCACCCCAGAACAACTGAATATCAGCGTCCGTCGCCGCCGTGCGTTCCGCGGCCTCCGACGCGCCGCCGAAATAGAGCGGCGGATGCGGGCGATCCGGACGCGCATGAATGCGCGGTTGGGCGGTCGAATTCGTGACTTTGAAATATTCCCCTTCAAAGGTGACGTTCTCTTCAGTCCATAGCCGCCGCACCAGCCGCATGAACTCCCGGGTGCGGCGATAGCGCTGCGCCGAGCTGGCTTCGGTGTCGCCATAGGCGGCCAGATTGTCCACGCCCGAAACGATGTTTACGCGAACCCGCCCACCGCTGAGATGATCCAGTGTGGCGGCCGAGGTCGCAAAATGCGCCGGCTGCCAATAGCCGGGCCGTATGGCCATCAACGGCTCGAACGTCTTGGTGCAGACTGTCAGCGCCGCCGACAGGGTGAAGGTATCGGGGCGTCCCCAGCCTGCCCCGATCAACGCGCCTTGCCAGCCACTGTCTTCCAGCGCACGCGCCTGGCCGGCAAGCGTCTCCAGGCTGTTGTGATCGGCGGCGCCGGCGTCACCCCGGTGACCGGCGTGAACCTCGTTGGGGATGTACCATAATAGCGTGGGCTTCATGTGCGGATTGCCTGCATCTCATGCGTGAGCCCACCATCCTTTGAAGATCGGCGCGGAGGAGACGGTGCCCGGGGACGTC
>CAIUTH010000102.1 GCA_903902075.1 uncultured Alphaproteobacteria bacterium | reverse complement strand
CCGGCCGCCGCCGCATAGGGCTCCAGCGAGGCCAGATGCTGGCGCACCAAAAGTTCGGTGGGCGCCATCAGCGCGGCCTGAAGACCATCTTCCACCGCCTTCAGCATGGCCAGCAGTGCCACGATGGTCTTGCCGGACCCGACATCGCCTTGCAGCAGCCGCAGCATGCGTTTCTCGGATGCCATGTCCTGTTCGATTTCCGCCAGCGCCGCCAGTTGCGGATCGGTCAGGGTGAAGGGCAGGGCGGCGATAGCCGAAGCCTTCAGCTTGCCGGTGCCGCTGATGACGCGGCCCTTGCCTCCGCGCAGATTGGCGCGGATCAGCAGCAGCGCCAGCTGGTTGGCCAGCAGTTCGTCATAGGCCAGCCGCTGCCGCGCCGGTGTGGTGGGGACAAGATCGCTGTCATGCGCCGGGCCATGCGCGATTTCCAGCGCCGCACCGAATGTGTCCCACTTGCGCTGCTTCACCAAAGCCGGGTCCTGCCATTCGGGCATCATCGGTACTTTTTCCAGCGCCGCACGCACCGCCTTGGCCATCGGCCGCGCCGTCAGACCTTCGGTCAACGGATAGATCGGCTCATGCAGAGGAAACGACGCGATGTCTTCTGGCGCCACGATATAATCGGGATGGGTCATCTGCAGCCGGTCTTTGAACCGCTCGATGCGGCCCGACAGCACCCGCTTCTCGCCCACCGGCAACTGCCTGGCCAGGTAATCGGCATGGGCCCGGAAGAAGACCAGTTCCATCATCGACGTGTCGTCCGACACCATCACTTTATAAGGCTGGGACTTAACCCTTCCCGGCTTGTGCTCCAGCACGGTCACCGCCACGGTGGCGATCCGTCCCGGCTCGGCCGCCGCCAATTTGGGCTGGTAGGAGCGGTCCACCACCCCCACCGGCAGGTCGAACACTAGGTCCACCAGCCGGGGACCGGCCACCTTCTGGATCAGCTTTTCCAGCTTGGGACCCACCCCCGACAGGGTGCGGATCTCGGCAAACAGGGGGAACAGAATCGAGGGGCGCATACGGGCAAGATATTAGCGCCCGGGCGTTGTTCTGGTAGCCGCCCACGGCTATATCCGCCCCATGACAGACCTTGAACAGGGTGGCTCTTCGGAGAACCGCCGGAAACGCCTTTTGTTTCGGGCCCAGCGGCGGGGCTTCAAGGAAGTCGATTTGATCTTCGGCGCCTATGCCGAAAGCCACCTGGCGGGCATGGACGAGGGGGCGCTGGACCAGTTCGAGGCGCTGCTGACCGCGCCTGACCAGGATGTCTATGCCTGGCTACGCGGGGCCGCCGAGGTGCCGCCCGAATATGACAACCCGGTGTTCGCAGGCCTCAAGGCGGTGTGCGAACAGCAGACGCCGCGCTGGACAAGTTAGTTGGCCAACTAATGGATAGGCTCGATACCATCGCCAAGGGTCAGCAGGCGCGCTTGACCGTTTCAGGTGTGCCCCAGGGCTACGACGCCTATGTGGCGGCGGAGGCGGCACGCCGCCGCGGCGGGCCGGTCCTGTTCGTGGCGCTG
>CAIUTH010000101.1 GCA_903902075.1 uncultured Alphaproteobacteria bacterium | reverse complement strand
TCGTTCGACGCCATGTCCAGGCGCCAGCAGCAGTTGGCCGCCAAGTTGCTGGCTGATCCCGATGTCGCCAGCCTGTCGTCCTTTATCGGCGTGGACGGTACCAACAACACCCTGAACAGCGGCCGCTTCCTGATCAACCTCAAGCCCAAGGAAGATCGCGACGGTGTGACCGAGGTGATGGAGCGGCTGAAGGAGGATGCGCACAGCATCCCCGGCATCACCTTCTATCTGCAGCCGGTGCAGGACCTAACCACGGACTCAGTGGTGTCCCGCGCCCAGTACCAGTTCGTGCTGCAGGCCGCGACCAGCGCCTCGCTCAACCAGTATGTGCCCAAGCTGATGGCGGAGCTGGCCAAGCAAAAGGCGCTGCGCAATGTTTCCACATCCTTCCTGGACAGGGGCCTGTCGGCCTATGTGAACGTGGACCGCGATACCGCAGCGCGCTTCGGCGTTACTTCCGCCACCATCGACAATGCGCTGTATGACAGTTTCGGCCAGCGCATCATCACCACCATCTTCACCCAGTCCAGCCAGCGCCGGGTGATCCTGGAGGCCGATCCCAAGCTGCAGAATTCGGTGCAGTCGTTGCAGGACATCTATCTTCCGACGGCAGGCGGCGGCCAGGTGCCGCTGGCCGCCATCGCCAAGGTCGAGCAGCGGGCCACCCAGCTCCAGATCGACCATCTGTCGCAATTTCCCTCCGCGAGCTTCTCGTTCGACGTGGCGCCGGGCTATTCGCTGGGCGCTGCGGTGGACTCCATTCAGGCTGCCGAAAAGATCGCCGGCCCGCCGCCGGGCATCACCACCCAGTTCGAAGGCTCCGCCCTGGCGTTCCAGTCGGCGCTGTCCAACGAAATCCTGCTGATCCTGGCGGCCATCGTCACCGTCTATATCGTCCTGGGCGTGCTGTATGAGAGCTTCATCCACCCGGTGACCATCCTGTCCACCCTGCCGTCGGCCGGCGTGGGCGCGCTGCTGGCGCTGATCGTCAGCGGCCACGACCTCAACATTGTGTCCATCATCGGCATTATCCTGCTCATCGGCATCGTCAAGAAGAACGCCATCATGATGATCGACTTCGCGCTGGAGGCCGAGCGCAACGAAGGCAAGTCGCCGCAAGAGGCGATCCACCAGGCCGCCCTGCTGCGTTTCCGTCCCATCCTGATGACCACGGTTGCGGCGCTGTTCGGTGCCCTGCCATTGATGCTGGGCACGGGCATGGGCTCGGAGCTGCGCCATCCGCTGGGCATTTCCATCGTGGGCGGATTGCTGGTCAGCCAGCTTCTGACCCTGTTCACCACCCCCGTCATCTACATCTATTTCGACAAGGCGGGACGCGATATCCGCGAATGGCGCGCGCGCCGCAAGGCGGCCCATGCCGGGCCAGAGCCGGAGCCGGCGGAATGAGTTTTTCCCAGATCTTCATTCACCGGAAGATCGCCACGATCCTGCTGGCATTGGGTCTGGGCATGGCGGGACTGGTGGCCTATTTCCTGTTGCCGGTCGCGCCCTATCCCAACATCGATATTCCCACCATCGCGATCAATGCCAACATGCCGGGCGCCTCGCCCGAAACCATGTCTTCCAGTGTGGCGACGCCCTTGGAGCGGCATCTGGGCGCCATTGCCGGGGTCACCGAAATGACCTCGCGCAGCAATATCAACAGCACCCAGATCGTGATGCAGTTCGACATCAAGCGCGACATCGACGGCGCCGCGCGCGACGTGCAGGCCGCGATCAACGCGGCGCGTGCCGACCTGCCGGCGGCGCTGCGGTCCAACCCCACCTATCGCAAGTTCAATCCCGCCGACCAGCCGGTGCTGATCCTGGCGCTGACCTCCAAGACGCTGTCGCCCGGACAGATCTACGACCAGGCATCCAACATCATCCAGCAGAAGCTGTCGCAGATTTCTGGTGTGGGCGATGTCTCGCTGACCGGCGCCTCGCTGCCGGCCATCCGCATCGAGCTCAATCCCCGCGCCCTGTTCAAGTACGGCATTGGGCTGGAAGATGTGCGCGCCGCGGTCAGCTCCGCCAATGCCAACAGCCCCAAGGGCGACATCCAGCAAAAGGGCCAGACCTTCCAGGTCTATGCCAATGACAATGCGGGCCTGGCCAAGGACTATCAGACCCTGATTGTGGCCTATCGCAACGGCTCGGCGGTGCGCCTGACCGACGTCGCCGAAGTGTTCGACGGGGTGGAGAATGTCCGCAACCTGGGCACCTTCAACGGCAAGCCGGCCATCCTGGTGCAGATCACCAAGCAGCCGGGCGCCAATGTCATTAAGGTCGTGGACAGCATCCGCGAGCAGCTGCCCGATCTGAAGGCCGCGCTGCCCGTCAGCGTCGACCAGGGCATCCTGTTCGACACCACCACTTCCATCCGCAACGCCGTGCATGACGTCGAGGTCAGTCTGATCATTTCGACCCTGCTGGTGATCCTGGTCGTGTTCCTGTTCCTGCGCAATTTCAAGGCAACGTTGGTGCCCACCATCTGCGTGCCGCTGTCGCTGCTGGGCACTTTTGGGGTGATGTACCTGCTGGGCTTCAGCCTGAACAATTTCTCGCTGATGGCGCTGATCGTCTCCACCGGCTTTGTGGTCGACAACACCATCGTGGTGCTGGAGAACGTCACACGGCACCTGGAAAATGGCGAAGACCGGCTGACTGCGGCGCGCAAGGGAGCGGGCGAAGTGAGCTTCACCGTTCTGAGCATGAGTATCTCGCTGGTGGCGGTGTTCTTCCCGGTGCTGCTGATCGGCGGTCTGGTGGGGCGCATTTTCCACGAATTCGCCGTCACCATTACCACCGCCATCATCTTGTCCATGGTCGTGTCGCTGACCGTCACGCCGATGATGTGCGCCTATCTGGATTTCACGGTGGCCGAGGACCAGAACTGGCTGATGCGCTGGTCGCGCCGCGCCATGGACGGGATGCAGGATTTCTACCGCCGCACCCTGACCTGGTCGCTGGGCAATCCCAAGACCATCATGATGACCCTGCTGATCGCGGTGGGGCTGAATTTCTATCTGCTGGGGATCGTGCCCAAGGGCTTCTTCCCAGATACCGACAACGGCATGATTTTCGGCGGCATCCGCGGCGACCAGAGTATTTCTTTCCAGTCGATGCAGAAGAAATTCCAGCAATTCATCGACATCATCAAGGCTGATCCGGCGGTGTTGACGGTGGGCGGTTTTGCCGGCGGCCAGGCGACCAATTCGGGCAATGTCTTCGTCACCCTCAAGTCGCGGCGCGAGCGGGGCATGGGCACGCCTGAAGTGATCCAGCGGATGGCTCCCAAGCTGCTCAAGGTGGCGGGTGCGCGTCTTTTCCTGCAATCGGGCGGCGGCATCCGCGCCGGCGGCCGCCAGGGCAATGGCGATTACCAGTACACGGTCCAGGCCGACACGCTGGAGGACCTCAACACCTGGGTGCCCAAGATCACGACCGCGCTGCAGGACGTGCCGCAGCTGCTGGACGTCAATTCCGACCAGCAGGACAAGGGCCTGCAGGTGGATCTGAAGATCGACCGCGTCAGCGCCGCAAGGCTGGGACTGAACGCGGCCCAGATCGACAACGCCCTGTATGACGCGTTCGGCCAGCGCCAGGTCTCGACCATCTACAAGGACAAGAACCAGTATCATGTGGTGATGGAGGTGGCGCCCGCCTTCTGGCAAAGCCCCGAAACCCTGCATGACATCTTCATCTCGACATCGGGCGGCTCGGTCAGCGGCACCCAGTCCAGCGCCGGCGCGGGCGGCGCCTTTGTCGTTTCCACGTCCGCGGGCACGGGCGGCACATCGAACAACCTGACCACCGGATCGGCCGGATCCTCAAACGCCGCGGCCATTGCTGCCGATGCTGTGCGCAACCAACAGATCAATTCGGTCGCCACCGGCGCGCGCGGCGGCGCCTCCACCGGCGCCAGCGTTTCGACCCGGGTGGAAACCATGGTGCCGCTGTCGGCCTTCACCAGCTTTGGGCCCGGCACCACGCCCCTGTCGGTCAATCACCAGGGTCCGTTCGTCGCCACCACCTTCTCGTTCAGCCTGCCGCCGGGCGTGGCCATCGGCGATGCGCTGAGCGCGATCCAGAACACCATGACCCGGATCAATGTGCCGATCACGGTGCATGGGGAAAGTGCGGGCACCGCCCAGCTCTTCCAGAAGAGTTTTTCCAACATGCCGTTCCTTTTGGTGGCGGCAATCCTGACGATCTACATCACCCTGGGCATCCTGTATGAAAGCCTGATCCACCCGATCACCATCATCTCCACCCTGCCGTCGGCAGGCGTGGGCGCGGTGCTGGCGCTGCTGATGTTCAAGACCCAGTTCGACCTGATCGCCACCATCGGGGTGATCCTGCTGATCGGCATCGTCAAAAAGAATGCCATCATCATGATCGACTTCGCCATCGACTTGGAGCGCAAGGAGGGGCTGAGCTCCTATGACGCGATCTACAAGGCGTGCCTGCTGCGTTTCCGCCCCATCATGATGACCACCACCGGCGCCATCCTGGGCGCGCTGCCGCTGGCGATCGGGCTGGGAGAAGGTTCGGAGCTGCGCCAGCCGCTGGGCATCTCCATCGTGGGCGGGCTGTTCCTCAGCCAGATCCTGACGCTCTACACCACGCCGGTGATGTTCCTGTACATGGACCGGTTCGGGAATTGGACGAGCGGATTCTGGAACAGGTGGTATCACGGGATGATGGGCGACAAGCCCGAGGATCACATCCCCACGCCGAAGCCGTCGCCGGCTGAATAGCAATAAACCGGCGCGTGCGCGCCGGTTTATCCGAATTACAATTCGGAATTAAAGATTAGGCAGGTCGTCGTTGGCCGCGCCGGGCTTGCCTTCATTGATCTTGGCGTTGCGGCTCTGGCGATAAAGGTTGCGGGTCGTCGCATAGAAGTCGATGGACGAACGCTCGATGGTTTCCACCGCGTCCAGGTTGGAGGCGCGGGCATCCAGGATGCCGATGCCGAAGCGCACCACCATCCAAGTGTCCTTGCCGTGGAAGCGGACATAGGTCAGCGGATCAAAAGCCTGGTCGACACCGACACCCAGCAGGTCGCGGGGCGGCAGGGGGCCGGCAAAGGGCAGCACCAGGTAGGAGCCTTCGGAGACGCCGCTCTTGCCCAGGGTGATGCCGAAATCATTGTCGTGATCGGGAATGCCGATCTTGCTGGCAACGTCGATCAGGCCGCCCAGGCCCACGGTGGAATTGATCACCAGCCGGCCGGCGGTGTTGACCGCCTTGTCGCCATCGCCCTGCAGCACGTCATTGGCCAGGACGACCGGGGAATTCAGGTTGTTGAGCGCATTGTGGATGCCGTCGCGCACCGGATCGGGCAACACGGCGCGATAGCCCTTGGCGAGGGGACGGGCCACGGCCTGATCCAGGCGCACGTCGAAATCGAACACGTCGCGGTTGGTCTTTTCCCAGGGGTCATTCTGGGCGAGGGACTCGGGGCTGGGAGTGCTGCAGGCGCTCAGGACCAGGCCCAGAGCCAGCGCAGAAATGACCGGAAGAGAGATTTTCATGCCCCACCAAATACAAGTATCGTAATAAAATAACGTTTACGGCGAGTCCTTAACGCCCAATATCGGTATTCGTGCCGCAAGGCACAAGAGGGCGCCCGACTTCGTCCCCTGCCGCGTCCTGCCCCTGTTTGGGCCAGTCCGAACGCACAAAACCTCAATTACATGACGGTCATACGGGCCAGAAACGGGTGCGGATCAGGCCGTTGCGGATTTGCTACAGGCGCGGACGATGGCGATGTGAAATTTCGATCCGCAGCCGGGTCGGCGGGCTTGTCAATGACCAGCGGAGGGGCTTGCAGCGCCGCCACCCCAAAGCCCAATGCAACAGCATTCTCTCCCAGAAAAACATGCCCGCATATGTGCCTTTCCACATGGACAGGTACAAAACGCGATACGGCAAAGGGCAACCAGGTGGGATCAGAAAGGCATCAGACTTTCTTCGCGGTCCAATGCAGCGCCCCCGTCATGGCCGCCAGATCCAGCAGAATCAGGTAGCGATAATCGCAGGCGATGGAGATCGCCGCGAAGGTGACGGTGAAAACAAGGGCTCCCACAAGAAGCCCCGCGATGGCCGCATCGCCCGGCTCGCCCCGCCGCAACAGCAGGACCAGAAGCATCAGCGCCAGCGCCCCCCAAAGAATGTGGGAATAGACGGGCGTGGCGAAGAACAGGTGCGCGTAATTGGCCATCGCCCGGTCCTGGGGCCGCTTGCCCGGTGTCAGGCCCAGCTGGCGCAGCAGATCGGGCGGTCCCTCTATCCCATTGTGGGAAAAATGGCAGACCGCGCTGTCTGGAGTGGTCAGCACCGCGCCGAACGCCGCCATCCGCAAGCGCAGGTAGAGAAACGGGTGATTGATCACCAGCCCCTTCCAGGCGCGGCCCATCGCGCCTTCCGGCACGTTGGACAATTCGTGATTGATGGCGGGATCGGCGGCAAAGGGATCGTTGCGCAGCGGGGTGTAAAGCACCGGGCTCTTCTGGCGCAGAACCTTTTCAAAGGATGGATCTTCCGTTGTCAGTGACGGCAGGGGCAGAGTTGGATCGCGCGCCAGCGCGCCTGCCAGGTCATAGGCCTGGCCCAGTCGCACCTGTGCGGCCGCGCCGTCGCCGCCATCGCTGCGCGCCACCAGCCAAAGACTGGTCCCTATGCCAAGGGCCAGGGTCACGATCAGGAATCCCAGTCCTAGCAGCCAGCGCTTGCGTGGCCAGGCGAGCGCCAGCGCCGCCACCGGCAGCAACACCACCGCGTTCTGGCGCACGCCCGCCGCCAGCGCCAGCAGCAGCGCCGCCGCCACCAGCCAGCGCCGGCGTTCGGTTTTCGCAAAAGCCGCCAGCGCCGTGAAACCGGCGATGGCCGCATTGGCGCCCAAAATGTCTTTCCAGATCTGGCCCTGGAACATCAGGAATTGCGGCGTCAGAACGATGGCCAGCGCCACCAGAACCGTGCTGGTGCTGCGCGGCTTCAGCGACAGCAGCACTAGCAAAGCGCCCAGCAGAAGCAGGGTCTGGAAAAGCAGAAACACCAGGGTGCCCGGCACCATGGCGTCGAACACACCCAGCAGCCAGGCCATGACCGGCGGATGCCAGCTGTTGTAGGCGCCGCTGCGGCCACTGGCGAGCTGCTGCACCGAGTCATAGGTCAGCTGGCCCGGCGCCGTCAGCGCCAGCATCACGGCAAAGCCGCCAAGCAGAATAGCGCTGGCGGCCTTGCGCGCGGTCACCTCAGCCGCGCCCGACCTCATCCTCTGCCAAAGAGGGGCATCTTGGTGGCCATGATGGTGACAAAGGCCACGTTGGATTCCAGCGGCAGGCCCGCCATGAAAGCGACCTGCTGGCCGACATGATCCACGTCCATGCGCGGCTCGATGCCCATCTTGCCGTCGGCCTGCAGAACGCCCTGGGTCATGCGCTGAGTCATTTCGGTGGCGGCATTGCCGATGTCGATCTGACCGGCGGTGATGTCAAAGGGCCGCCCGTCCAGGATGATGGATTTGGTCAGGCCGGTGATGGCGTGCTTGGTGGCGGTGTAAGGCGCGCTGTGCGGGCGCGGCCGGTCGGCGCTGATCGAACCATTGTTGATGATGCGGCCGCCCTGAGGCGACTGCGCCTTCATCATCCGCACCGCTTCCTGGGTGCAGAGGAACGCGCCGGTCAAGTTGACACCGACAATGGCCTGCCATTGCTCGAAGCTGAGGTCCTCGATCGGAATGGCGGGGGTGCCCATGCCGGCATTGTTGAACAGCATGTCCAGGCGGCCGAACTTGTCCTTGATCCTGGCGAAGATCGCTTTCACCTGGATAGGATCGCCGACATCGCCGGGCGCAACCAGGTGATCGCCCTCGAGCGCCTTGGCGGTTTCTTCCAGCGCGTCCTGCTTGCGGCCCACCAGCGCGCAGCTCCAGCCCTGGGCGGCCAAAGCCTTGGCGGCGGCCCGGCCTACGCCGCTACCGGCACCGGTGATCATTGCGATTTTGTTCATTTGTCCCTCAACTCCTCAAGACGGCTTTGCCGATTGGCCAAACCATAGATTCCATAAGGCTTTAGAGGCAACAGCGGCGCTGCGCCCCTGTGCTTTATTTGGCCTCATATTTCCGTTAGAGCTTGCTCGCCTGCCCCAAGACGCCGAAGCGGCCAGGGCCGGGCGCATATTGCAGGGGAATTTCATGCGTAAAGTATTGGCTCTGGCGTTTCTGGCTACCAGCGCGCTTGCCACTGGTCCGGCCTGGGCCCAGGCGGATACCACCGATACGTCACATACCCAGGTTGCGGGCCTCGAAAAGGTCGTGGTCACCGCCCGCAAGCGCGAGGAAGACGAGCAGGCGGTGCCGATCGCCATCACCGCGTTCAACCAGGCCGATCTGGACAAGCTGAGCATCAAGACCATCGAGGATCTGAAATACGTCACCCCCTCGGTCTATGTCGCCCCCACCACCTTCCGGCAGGACACGCTGAACGTCACCATTCGCGGCCAGCGCAATTTCGACGCCCCGTCGGGCGGCGGCAATCCGGGCCTGGGCTTTGATACCGCATCGGCCGTCTACAAGGACGGCGTCTATTACGCGCGCGCCATCGGCCTGACCGGCTCGCTGTTCGATCTGGACAATGTGGCAGTGCTGAAGGGCCCGCAGGGCACGTTGGTGGGCCGCAACACCACGGGCGGCGCCATTCTTTATAACAGCCGCGATCCGGGCCCTGATTTCGGCGGCTATGTCCAGGCCACGGTGGGCGATTATGGCCGCGCAGGGTTGCAGGGCGCTGTGAACCTGCCGCTGGCGGACAATCTGTTCCTGCGCGTGGCGCTGAATTCGGAAAACCAGAAAGGCTATCTGGCCAACATCTTCTACGATCCCTACACCAGTGGGCGGCGCAACAACCAGGCGGCCTTTGGCAGCAAGAAGCTGGCCGGCGTCTTTTCCTTGAAGTGGCAGATCGACGACAGCTTCAGCCTGCTGCTTCGTGCCGATGTGGCCAGCGAACACGACACCGGCTCCAGCTATCACGATTTGGGGACCTTCATCGGCACGGTGGCGTCGGCGGGCCGCACCTCGATCTGCAACATCCCAGCAACCTGCGTCGGCTTTACCGATTTGCGCGGCCAGGTGATTGCGCCCTTCTACAACACCGCGACCGCGACCAGCGTCAGCAATCCCAACACCTCGCCCCAGACCTACAACACCCTCCTGAACTCCGTCGCCCGCGAGCAAGTGGCCGGCTTCTGGAGCACCGACCAGGATGTCTCCAACCTGGTGGGTGGGCACTACCAGACCTATTCGGCCACCGCGAACAAGAATTTCGGC
>CAIUTH010000100.1 GCA_903902075.1 uncultured Alphaproteobacteria bacterium | reverse complement strand
GGCAACGGCTTCATCTGGAGCGGCGCCAATGGTGCATCGGTGCACAATCCGCCCAACCCGCCGGTCGAAGGCGTGTTCCAGACCGACATGAACGGCAAGACCATCAGCGCGCGCCAGATTCCGTTCGGCCCCAAGGACAATGGCGGCTCCTGCCATGGTCTGGCCTGGGAGAATGTTGACGGCGGGCGGCTGTGGATCCAGTCCAACCGGCTGGAAGCCCTGGTGCGCATGAACCCGGTGACCTGGGAATGCGACTGGATGTTTCCGGCGGCGCACGTCGACCGGCTGCACGGCATCGAAGTGGATGGCGGCGACATCTGGCAGGTCTATGGCACCCAGGATCCAAAGGTGCCGGGTTATGACGGCTACACGCCCGGCCTGATCAAGTACGACATCAAGTCTGGCAAGGTACTGGAGTTCGTGGATTTCGTGCCCGGCTCCTGCGACATGCATGATGTCTGCGTGCTGGACGGCCAGCTGTATGGCGTGGATGCGGGCGAGCATCCGGGCTGGCCGATCAACGAGAAGTTCGCGCAGCCCGGTTTCCCCGAGCTCAACAGTCCCAGCGGCGGCTTCGTCTTCAAAATCGACATACTTTAGGTTTTGCCCCCGTCCGATCCGGCCGCGCGCCCTACGGCGCTTGGCGTTCGGTTGGCTTGGCCGCCAACCTCACCTTTCGCATCGCAAGCGCTGCTATGGCCACCTCCCCCTCGCAGCGCTTTGCGCGCGAAGGGGGGGCGATTGCTGCGCCGCATCAGATGCTTAAGGGGTTGCTGAATCCAGCAACCCCGGCATACTCGCGCCTCTGTTGATCATGGGGCGTAAGCATGGCGTTGGATGCACTCAAGGGCTGGACTGGCTCGCAGAAGAACGTCGTTGCTGCCGCATACCTGGGCTGGACCCTGGACGCCTTCGACTTCTTTGTCCTCACCTTCGTGGTCAAGGACCTGCTCGCCCAGTTCGGCGCCAAGAGCGCAGCCGACATTCTGGTCGCGGTGACGCTGACTTTGGCGGTGCGGCCGCTGGGCGCGTTCCTGTTCGGGCGGCTGGCCGACGATTACGGCCGCAAGCCCATCCTGATCCTCAACATCCTGCTCTACTCGCTGTTCGGTTTTGCCACCGCTTTTGCGCCCAGCTGGTCAGTGTTCCTGATTGCGCGCGGGTTGTTCGGCGTGGCGATGGGCGGCATCTGGGGGATTGGCGCATCGCTGGCCTTTGAAAGCATTCCGTCCAAGGCGCGCGGTTTCGTGTCGGGCCTGCTGCAGTCGGGCTATCCCAGCGGTTACCTGGTGGCGTCGCTGGCCTTCGGCGCGGTGCATGCCGACTTCGGCTGGCGCGGCATGTTCATGGTGGGGCTGATCCCCGGCATCCTGCTGGCGATCTACATCTACATGGTGGTGCCGGAATCGCCGGTGTGGCGCCGCCCCCCGGTGGTGAAGCTCGGCAAGCATCTGCTGCACCTGGTCGGCGTGGCGGTGATCCTCAGCGCCATGCTGGCGGCGCTGATCCATTGGGGCCGCGAAGAGGGCCTGGTCTATATCGTGGCCGCCGTGGTGCCGCTGGTGATCGTGGGTGGTTTGCTGACACCCTTTGTGCGCCAGCACTGGAAGCTGGCGGTCTATGCCATCCTGCTGATGACCGGATTCAACTTCTTCAGCCACGGCACCCAGGACCTCTATCCCACCTTCCTGCGCGTGCAGCATCACTTCGACGATGCGACGGTGACCTTCATCACGGTGGTGCTCAACCTGGGCGCGATTGTGGGCGGGTTGACTTTCGCCAGCTTCAGCCAGTCCTTCGGCCGCCGCAAAACGGTGATCCTGGTGGCGCTGCTGGCGCTGCCGGTGATTTATTTCTGGGCCTCCGGGACGACGCCCGTCATGCTGGCGGCAGGCGCCTTCCTGATGCAGATCTGCGTGCAGGGTGCCTGGGGCGTTGTGCCGGTGCATCTCAACGAATTGTCGCCAGCCGGCGTGCGCAGCACCTTCGCCGGCACGGTTTATCAGTTGGGCAACCTGATCGCTTCGGTCAACGCGGTGTTCCAGGCCGAGTTGGCCGAAAGCGGAAGGCAGCTTCTGGGCCTGCAGCATTATTCGCTGGCGCTGGCGGTGGTCGCCTGTTTTGCGGCGCTGCTGATTGCAACCATGATGTTCCTGGGCCCGGAAGCCAAGGATGCGGATATGGGGCGCGGCGCGCCCGTGAGCGAATAAGAAAGAGGCGGACGATGCAACGTCGTGATTTTCTGGCCGGCGCGGCTGCGTCGGCATTTTGGGCTGGTATCGCAAAGGCCGCCGCGCCGCTGGCGGACATTCCGATCATCGACACCCATGTCCATCTGTTCGACTCGCGCCGGCCGCAGGGCGTGCCCTATGCCGGTTCCCCCGAATGGGCCAAGGAGAAGAATGGCGTGGCGCTGCCGTCTACCTATCGTGCTTTCGCCGCGCCGCTGAACATTGTCGGCGCCATCGAGCTGGAGGCCAGCCCCTGGGTTGAGGACAATCTGTGGGTGCTGGAGCAGATGCATACCGACACGATGTTCGTGGGTACGGTGGGCGACCTGGAGCCGGAAAAACCGGACTTTGTCGAGTTGTTCAACCGCTTCCGCAAGGATCCGCTGTTCCTGGGCATCCGCTGCGGCAAGATATGGAACCGCGACGTCACCAAGCAGGTGAATGATCCCAGGTTCTTGGATGGGCTGAAGCGTGTCGCCGATGCCGACCTGGTGATGGACACCGCCAATCCCGATATCGAACTGATGCAGGCGATGGTGAAGATCAATGACAAGATCCCGTCACTGCGGATCATGCTGGATCATTTGCCCTCCTTCGATCCCACCCCGGCCCAGCAGGGTGCCTATGATGCAGTGCTCAAGGAAATTCACGGCCGGCCGAAAATCTTCGCCAAGCTGTCGGAGATCGACCATCGCACCAGCCCGGCGCGCGGGCTGGCCGCCCACAAGGCGCGGCTGGACCAGCTGATGGCGACGTTCGGCGCGGACCGGGTGGTGTTCGGCACCGACTGGCCCAACAGCTGGGGCACCGCCACACCCGCTCAGATCGTGGACATTGCGCGCGCCTACTTCGCCACCCGCACGCGGGAAGAGGCGGAAAAGTATTTCTGGAAGAACTCGCTCAGCTTCTACAAGTGGAAGAAGCGGGCCAAGAACCAGCCGGGCTGATTACCAGACGCCCACTTACCAGGCGTAAGACATGCGCACGACCGCACCGTCCGGTGCCGCCTCCAGCGACGTGTCGATATTGTACTTGCGCTTGAAGGGCGTCACCAGAACCGCGCTGTAACCGGCGGCGATGGCCGAGCTTGCCAACGTGTCGTACCAGCGATGCTGGTGCGCCTGGATACGGCTATAGGCCACGAATTCGGTCAGGCCGGCGGCGGGCAGGCCATATTGCCACCCATAGCGGGCCCAGAGAAAGGAAGACCCCGAGGCGGCAATCGCCGTGGTGTCGGAGGGGAAGGACTTGTAGTCGCTGCCATTGGGGCGGCGCTCCTTGACGATCTGCTTGAGGGCAAAGGCGGTGCCCACGGTCAGGGCGCTTTCCACCAGCAACTGCGCTGCACCCACCCGGTCATGCTTCAGAAGCGTAATGCCGCCAGCCACCAGGGGCAGGGCAATGGCGACGCCAGTGCCGATCTGCTCGATTCTCTTCTCGGACTTGGTCAGCGGCGCGGTGTTGGGCGTGAAGGCAAACGCCGGGGTCGCGGTGGTCATGATGGCCAACAGGGCGGTCGCGCGAAAAAAGGTCATGTCCCAAAACCTGATATTGCCCGGCTGTCTTACTTCGGCGGGGGGCGGATGCGCAAACATGACAGGATTGAAATTTCCCAATTGATATCGCGAACGACTCGCGATCTTGACGAGGCAGGCGACGGGGGCCATAAGCCGCCCAGGTGCAAGGTCTAGGGAACGCGGTGGAACCGCGGCTGCCCCCGCAACTGTCGCCGGTGAGCTTTCACTCACATGTCACTGAGGTCGCAAGGCTTTGGGAAGACGATTGGAAGCGCTGATCCGGCTAGCCAGGAAACCTGCCTCGCACCGTCGTCTTGTGGCCTGCCGGGGTGTGCGGGGTGCAGCGGGGTGAACCGCAGCGGCGACAATGTTGGAGTCGCATGCTGTGGGGCCAGTCTCTTTGCAAATACCGCAGTGCGCGCCTCCTGAGCCAGGAGACGTTTCATGAAATCCATTCTGCTTACTTCCGCCGCCCTGATTGCGCTTGCCGCACCGGCTTTTGCGCAATCGCAACTGACCTATCCCCATCTGGACGATGAAAATGTGGTGGTCAGCGCCACGCGCTTGCCCACCCCCATCGCCAATGTCGCCAGCAGCGTCACGGTGATTACCGCTGCCGATATCGAAGCGCGCCAGGACCGCTCGCTGCCCGATGTGCTGCGCGAGGTGCCGGGCCTTTCCATCGTGCAGGCCGGCGGTGCTGGCGGCCAGACTTCGGTCTTCATCCGCGGCAGCAATTCCAACCATACCAAGGTGCTGGTCGACGGCATCGATGTCGGCGATCCGTCCACGCCGACCGGCGCGGCCGATATTTCCAAATTCCTGGCCGGTGACATCGCCCGGGTGGAAGTGCTGCGCGGCCCGCAGGGCGCTCTCTATGGTTCGGACGCCATCGGCGGGGTGATCAACATCACCACCCAGAGCGGCAGCGGTCCGATGACGTTCCGCGGCAGCGTGGAAGGCGGCTCGTTCGAGACCTCCAATCAGTTCGGCACCCTGTCCGGCCAGGAGGGCGCTTTCCATTATCGCGCCACGGTGCAGTATTTCCATTCCGGCGGCACGCCGGTGACGCCGCTGAACCTGTTGCCAGCCGGTGTGTTGCGCAACGATGACCAGTACGACAACGTCACCGCCAGCACCAAGCTGGGCTATGACATCACCGGCAATTTCGATATCGGCCTGACGTCGCGTTACTACAACAGCATCGGGCGCATCACCGACGACAGCTTCAATCCCGTCACTTTCGCTTCGGCCCCGTCGGCCAGGCAGACCCGCATCGCCAACCTGCAATATGAGACACGGGGCACCGCGCACCTGGTGTTGTGGGATGGCTGCTTCGACCAGACGCTGGGCTTTGCCTATGGCAGCAACATCATCGCCACCCAGAATCCCAATAATGGCAATGGCCGCACCAAGGGCGACCGCGTCAAGCTGGACTGGCAGGGCAATGTGAAGTTGGCGGAAGGCGAGACTTTGGTGTTGGGCGCCGAAAGCGCGCGCGACGGGCTGCATCGCGGCCTGTCCTTCGGCTTTCCCACTACCCTGGCGCAGGGCATCACCACAAATGCCGGCTATGCCGAAATGCTGACCGATTTGCCGATCGGTTTCCACAACAGCTTCAGCGTGCGCGATGACGACAATACCCGCTTCGGCAATCGCGTGACCTGGCGCATGGCACCTTCCTGGGTGATCGAGAGCACGGGCACGACGCTCAGGGCCAGCGCGGGCAGCGGCTTCAAGGCGCCGGCCTTGCAGCAGCTGTTCGGCACCTTCGGCGGCAATGCCAATCTGAAGCCGGAAAGCAGCACGGGCTATGAGGCCGGCATCGACCAGAAAATCCTGGGCAATGATCTTGTTGGCGGCGTGACCTGGTTCCACAACGATATCCGCAACCTGATCACGTCTGGTCCGGCGCCCACCTTCCTGAACATCAATATCGGGCGGGCGCGGACGCAAGGCGTAGAAACCTTCCTGACCTGGAAGGCGCTGGAGACGCTGACCTTCCGTGCCGACTACACCTATACCGACAGCCTGGATGCGACGACGAGAGCAGCGCTGCTGCGGCGGCCGCGCAACAAGGCCAGCCTGGGTGTGGACTGGCAGGCGATGGACGGTCTGCAGCTGAACGCGACCCTACTGTATTTGGGCCAGCAGATCGACGGCAACCGGGACTTTTCCATCCCGCGCATGAAACAGTCCGACTATGTCACCCTGGACCTGGCGGCCAGCTACAGGCTGACCGATATGTGGAGCCTGTTCGGCCGGATTGAGAACGCCACCGATACCAACTATCAGAGTCCGGAAGGCTTCCTGCGCCCCGGCATCGGCGCCTATGGCGGTATCAAGGTGAACTTGTAAGCATGAAAGCTGGGGTTTTCGCGGCGGCTGCTTTGCTCCTTGTCTCGGGGCAGGTGGTCGCCGCGCCACCGCAGCGCATCATGTCGCTGAAGATCTGCACCGACGAGCTGTTGCTCGACCTGGTGCCGGCCCCGCTTCCCAATAAAAAAAGTCGAATTGCGTCGATTACCTTCCTGTCGCAGGAACTGGCGGCGCTGCGGATGTGGCCGCAAGGTGCCAAGGTGCCGGTCAATCACGGCACCGCCGAAGAGATACTGGCCACCCATCCCGACCTGATCCTCACCGATCCTTTTATGGCCCCATCGCTCAGGCTGATACTGGCCAAAAGCGGTGCCCGGATTCTGGAAGTGCCGCCGGCGGAGGATTTTGCGCAAATCCGCGCCGTCACCCGGATGGTGGCCCAGGCGGTGGGCGAAGAAGCGCGCGGCGAGGCGCTGATCGCGCGGATGGATGCCGACCTGCGGGATGTGGCGGCACATCGCCCCAGGAAAGCGCTGACCGTGGCGGGCTGGGGCGGCGGCGGTTATGCGCCGGGCAAGGGCGGACTGTTCGATGTCATGCTGACCGCAGCCGGTGCGCGCAATGTCGTGAGCGGTAGCTTCGGTTATTACGACGTGGAAAGCCTGATAGATGCCAATCCTGACGCGCTGGTCTATGGCGATACATATCGCGGCATGGCGTCGTTGCGCGCCGACCAGGATCTGCATCCGGCGCTGCTAAAACGCTATGGAGGACGGCGCATCAGTTATTCATCGCTCTACGGTTGCGGCATGCCGGAGAGCGGACGTGTGACCAAGTCGTTGCAGGATGCGCTGCTGAAGGTGCAGCGATGAAGCTCAATCTGACACTGGTGACGCTGATTGTGCTGGCCTTCGCAGCGTCTTTGCTGGCGGGACGGATATGGCTGCCGCTGGCATCTTTGCTGTCGCCGCATGACAGCCTGGCGGGGTTGATCATCTTTGATGTGCGCCTCCCGCGCACCATCTTGGCGCTGATTGTCGGCGCCGTGCTGGGTCTGTCGGGCGCGGCGCTGCAGGGTTTCACCCGCAACCCGCTGGCAGAGCCTGCGCTGCTGGGGGTGTCCAGCGGCGCGGCGCTGGGTGCGATCATCGCCATCTATTTCGGGCTGGTGGCGCTGTCTCCCATCACCGGTCCCTTGATGGGCATGGTGGGCGCGGTGGCGGCCTGTGCGCTGACCTTCGCGCTGGGGCGCAACGGCACCGTGGCGCTGGTGCTGGCGGGCGCGGCGGTGTCCAGCCTGACGGCGGCGGGCATCGCGCTGGCGTTGAACTTCGCGCCCAGTCCTTATGCCGCTTACGAGATCATGACCTGGCTGCTGGGTTCGCTGGCGGACAAGAGCTGGACGCAAGTGATGCTGGTGGCGCCGTTTGCCGCGATCGGCTGTGTGTTGCTGGCGATGACAGGCCGGGCGCTGGATGCGCTGAGCCTGGGCGAGGCGCAGGCGCAAAGCCTGGGCGTGAACCTGACACGGCTGGCGGCAATGGTGGTGGCAGGCACCGCCTTCAGCGTGGGCGCCATCACCGCGGTCAGCGGGGCCATCGGCTTTATCGGGTTGGTGGCGCCGCATCTGGTGCGGCCGTTCGTGGGCTATGCTCCGCGCCGGGTGCTGCTGCCGGCGACACTGGCCGGGGCGCTGCTGCTGCTGTGCGCCGACATCGCCGCGCGGCTGGTGCACACCAATCCAGAATTGCGGCTGGGCGTGTTCACCAGCCTCCTGGGCACGCCCTTCTTCTTCTGGCTGGTGGTGCGTATCCGGAAGGTCGCGCCATGACCTTGCTGACGGCGGAGAACATCACGGTGACGCGCGGCGGAAAGCCGATCCTGCGCGATGTCTCGCTGCAGGCCCATGCCGGCGAATTCATTGCCGTGGTCGGTCCGAATGGCGCCGGCAAGTCCACCTTGCTGAAAGTCATGGCGGGATTGCTGAAACCCGATGCGGGCCGGGTGATGCTGGATGCCGGCCCGCTCAGTGCGTTGTCCACCCGCCAGCTTGCGGCGCGCCGCGCGTACCTGCCACAGAACCCGCAGCTGGAATGGCCCATCTCGGTGGAGCGTTTGGTGGCCCTGGGGCTTACGCCCAAGCTGCCGGCCACCGGTGGATTGCCGGAAAGTTACGCCCCCACCATCACCCGCGCGCTGGAACAATGCGACCTGGTGGAAAAACGCGATCAGGCCGCCACCAGCCTGTCCGGCGGGGAGTTCGCGCGCGCCATGCTGGCCCGCGCCATCGTGTCTTCGCCGCAGATCCTGATCGTGGACGAGCCCATCACCGGGCTCGATCCGCGCCACGCCATGCAGTCGATGACATTGCTGCAATCTTTTGCGCGCAGCGGCACGCTGGTGATCGCCTCGCTGCATGACCTGACCCTTGTGGTCCGCCATGCATCCCGCGTCATTGTTGTTGTGGATGGAGGGGTGATCGGGGACGCGGATTCACTCACAGAGGAACTTGTCCACAGGTCGTTCCGCGTCACCTGCCATCTGACAGGGCAGGGAGATTCGCGGGCATTAACACTTCTGTCCCCAAGCGAAAAATGACGCCTGTGTGAAAGTTTTCCGGCTTGACGGATTCCGCGAATGGGCCCCTAGATGTAGTCGTTCATGGTTACTCGAATGCTCTAGATAGGGGATTCAAGGGAACTTCGGAACACTCTGGTGGGAGTGAAACCGAGGCTGCCCCCGCAACTGTAAACGGCTGATTTTCCGGCTTTTGGCCACTGGGGACCGCCCTGGGAAGGCCGTCGGAAATAGGGCCGCGAGCCAGGAGACCTGCCGTGAACAGGTTTTGACTTATGGGGCGGGGCGTCCCAGGGGGCTGTAAGGCGCGACATCCGTTGCGCCAATGGTCTTCTGTCCCCTGCCGGGCAACAGGGAACAGAAGATGTCGGCACTCGGTAAACACGTTCTGGAAGGCGACTTCGACACGGACGGCCAGGTGGTCGTTCAGACGCCGCAGGAACGGGTGCTGGAGCGCTCGGTTGTCGTTACCCGCACCATCGAGTCCAAGCCGGTCCCCGTGCCGGAAACGCCCAAGCTGGAACAGGACCTGTTCGTCGGCACTTCCCAGCCTCCGCTGCCCTATCCGCTGGGCCCCAAGCCCAAGCCCGGTGACCTGACCCTGGATCATGCCCGCGACGCGCTGCTGACCCCGTTCGGCAAGGCGACCCTGACCGACCGTTACCTGATGCCGGGCGAAGGCTTCCAGGACATGTTCGCGCGGGTGTCCTGCGCCTATGCCGACGACATCAGCCACGCCCAGCGGTTGTACGATTACATGAGCCGCCTGTGGTTCATGCCGGCGACCCCGATCCTGTCCAATGGCGGCACCAATCGGGGCCTGCCCATCTCCTGCTTTCTCAACGACGTTTCGGACTCGCTGGACGGCATTGTCGG
>CAIUTH010000099.1 GCA_903902075.1 uncultured Alphaproteobacteria bacterium | reverse complement strand
GCCCGCTTGTCTCCAAAACCCTGATCGATACCCATCTGGCGCCTTTGCTGATCGGCGCCGATCCCTGGGACGTAGAATTTCTCTGGCAGCTCATGTACCGCAATACGCTGCCGTTCGGCCGCAAGGGTGTCGCGATGGTGGCAATCAGCGCCATCGATATCGCGCTGTGGGACCTGATGGGCAAGTCCGCCAAGCAGCCTGTGTTCCGCCTGATGGGCGGCCGCACCAAGCCGCGCATCCCGGTCTATGCCAGCCGACTCTATTCGATGCCGCTGGATCAGGTCGCGGCCGAGGCCGCCAAGTACAAGGCCGAAGGTTACACGGCAGTCAAAATGCGGTTCGGCTGGGGGCCGGTCGACGGCGCCGAGGGCATGCAGCGCAATCTCGAACTGGTTCGCACCGTGCGCGAAACGGTCGGCGATGGCATCGATGTCATGGCCGACGCCTATATGGGCTGGTCGCTCGACTACGCCAAGCGGATGATGCCGCTGCTGGACCAGTTCAACCTGCGCTGGCTGGAAGAGGCGATCAATCCCGACGACATACACGGCTATAATGAGCTGCGACGGTTCGGTCGTACCCCGATTGCGGCCGGCGAGCATGAATTTACCATTTACGGCTTCCGCCAGATGATCGAGGCCAAGGCGCTGGACTATATCCAGTTCGATACCAATCGCGTCGGCGGGCTCACGGCAGCGCGCAAGATCCAGTCGCTGGCGGAAGCCCATTCCATTCCCGTCGTCCCGCATGCCGGACAGATGCATAACTATCACGTGGTCATGGCCAGCCTGAATTCCCCTATCGCCGAATATTTCCCGCCCGTAGATGTGGAAGTCGGCAACGAGCTGTTCTGGTATATCTTCAAGGGCGAACCGGTCGCGCGTAACGGATTTGTCGAACTGAGCGATGACGTTCCCGGCTTGGGGCTCGAGATCGACGAAGCGGCGCTTTCCAGGTTCAAGGTCACAGGATGAGCGACAAACCCCTGGTTGCGGTGCTCGGGCTGGGCACCATGGGCTCGGGCATGGCGCGCCGCCTGCTTGAAGCCGGATACGAGGCGAAGCTCTTCAATCGTTCGCCTGAGCGGTACAAAAGTTTTAAAGATTCCGGGGCGGTTCTTTGCAAATCTCCTGCGGAGGCGGCGACCGGCGCAGACATCGTTATCAGCATGGTGTCGGATGATCTGGTTTCCCGTTCGCTTTGGCAGGGGCCACAGGGCGCCCTCTCTACGGCCGGTGCGGGCGCGGTGCTGGTGGAATGCAGCACCCTATCGTTGGACTGGGTCCAGGAGCTGGAAAATTTGGCCAAGGCTCGAGGCTGCCGCTTTCTCGATGCCCCCGTCACGGGCAGCAAGGATCAGGCGGAATCAGGCAAGTTGAAATTCCTGGTGGGGGGCGATGCGGAGACAATTGCCGCGATAGCGCCGGTCCTGAGCGTGATGAGCGTCGAGATTGTGCCGCTGGGCCCAGTCGGCAGCGGAACGACACTCAAACTGGTCAATAATTTCCTTTGCGGGGCCCAGATCGCGGCGCTCGCCGAAGGGCTGGCGGTATTGGATCGGCATGGCCTGAACCAGAATGTGGCGCTGGCCGTCCTGATGAAGGGTGCCGTGGGCAGCCCGCTGTTGCAGACCATCATGGCCCGCGTTGCGTCAGATGATTTCACGCCCAACTTCTCGGTTTCGCTGATCGAGAAGGATCTTTCCTACGCGATCAATGAAGGCGCCAAGGTCGGTGTCGATCTATCTTCCGCGGAAGCGGCGCGCTCGCGTTTTCAGCAGGCCAATGCGGCCGGTCTGGGCGAAAGGGACATTGCGTCCCTGGTGAAATGGTTTCTTGAAACACCCTATGTCGGCAATGCGAGGGCATGATGAAAAAATCGGTTCTTCTGGGAATCTTTCTGGTCGCTGCGGCAGGTGCGGCGTTGGCGCAAGGCGAAACCCAGCCGGGGTTTCGGGATACGTCGCTGCCGATGGAGCGGCGGCTCTCTGATCTTGTCCATCGGCTGACGCTGGAAGAGAAGGCGGCCCAGCTCAACCACCTCAACACCGGCATACCCAGGTTGGGAATACCGATGTGGGGTGGCTGGAACCAGACCCTGCATGGCGTCTGGTCCAAGCAACCGACCACATTGTACCCTGTGCCGATTGCGATGGGCGCCACTTGGGACCCCGATCTGGTGAAGGCCGTTGCGTCGGCGATGAGTGACGAGGGTCGGGCACTCTACAATGCCAAGGCGGATGGTCCCCGTAGCAAGCATGGGCTGGTGTTCCGCTCGCCGGTCATCAATATCAGCCGCGATCCGCGTTGGGGCCGCGTCCAAGAGGTCTTCAGCGAAGACCCGCTTCTGACCGGGCGCATGGGTGTTGCGTATGTGAAGGGCCTGCAGGGCGACGACCTCAATCACCTAAAACTTGCGGCGACCCTAAAGCACTTTGCCGTCAACAATGTCGAAGCAGGCCGCCAGCATCTCTCGGCCCAGGTCGATGACCGCAACCTGATGGAGTTCTGGCTGCCGCACTGGCGTATGAGCGTGATGGAGGCGCATCCCCAGTCCATCATGTCTTCCTACAATGCCATCAACGGCACGCCCAGTGCCGTGAATCATCGCCTGCTGACTGACATCCTACGCAAGCAATGGGGCTTCGACGGATTCGTCACCGACGATCTTGGCGCGGTCGCGTTCCTGACGGACTCCCGCCCCGGTCAGCTGGAGCCAGGGCAGCGCTTTTCCGAAGATCCTATTGTCGCGACCGCCGCGGCGATCAAGGCGGGCAACGACAGTGACGACCAGGAATTCGAGCGCAATATTCCCATCGCCGTATCGCGCGGACTTCTGACGATTGCCGATGTAGATCGGGCAGTTTCGCGCGTGTTGCGCGTCGGATTCCGCTTGGGCGCGTTCGACCCGCCGCAGAGCAGCCCGTACGCCCATATTTCCATGGATGTGGTGCGCTCGCAGCCGCATCTGGAACTTGCGCTGAAGACCGCGCAGGAATCCCTGGTTCTGCTGAAAAATGCCCAGAATTTCCTGCCACTCAAGGCTGACGCGGTGCATTCGGTCGCGGTTATCGGGCCGGCGGGCGCCCAGAATTACGAAACAGGAAACTACTATGGCACGCCGGCGCGCAAGCTCGGCGCATTTGACGGCTTGAAGCAGATTCTAGGGCCGCGCGTTTCCGTCAGCTTCGAACAGGGAACAGGCTTTACCGATGTCGCGGATCCCGCCGCCATCAGCCGCGCCGCCGACCTGGCCAGGAAATCGGACGTCGCCATCCTGTTTCTCGGCACCAATCTGCAGGTCGAAGCCGAAGGGCGTGACCGCCGCGATCTGAACCTGCCTGGCGCGCAGCAACAACTTCTGGAAGCGGTGTACGCGGCCAATCCCCGTACGGTGCTCGTGCTGATGAATGCTGGCCCACTGGCTATCGGCTGGGCCCAGGATCGCCTTCCCGCGATTCTGCAGGCCTGGTATCCGGGTGAAGCCGGCGGCACCGCTATCGCGCGGGCGCTGTTTGGATCTGACAATCCCGGCGGCCACCTTCCCTATACCGTGTATGCCAGCTTGGACGGCGTACCGCCGCAGAATGAATATGATGTCTCCAAGGGCTATACCTATCAATACTTCAAGGGGGTCCCGCTCTATCCCTTCGGTCATGGATTGAGCTACACGCGGTTCAAGTACAGCAACCTTGCGGTTTCGGCCTCCACGGCGCCTGTGACCGGCCAGGTCCAGCTTTCCTTCGATGTGACCAATGTGGGTGACCGGGAGGGGGCAGATGTGGCCCAGCTTTATTCACATCAGGTGAAGAGCGTGACCTATCAGCCTTTGAAGACGCTGCGCGCGTTCAAGCGTGTGTCCTTAGATCCGGGGCAAAGCACGCGTGTGAACTTCAGCGTGCCTGTGTCGCAACTAGCCTATTACGATTCCCGTAAGGCGAAGTTCGCCGTCGAGCCGGGTGACTTCGATCTGATGGTAGGGTCTTCTTCAGAAGACATACGGTTGCGTGCCCGCTTGCTGGTCGGTGCTGCCCCGAAGAAGTAGGAAACGGTCATGCGGCTGGTGCAATTAAAGGGTGTAGATGGGAGGCGCATGGTGGTGGCCCTTGGCGACGACGCCAGCGGCCGGGTGATCCAGAGCGTCGCCAGCAGCTATGAGCTGGCCAGCCGCGCCATCGGCGAAAAACTGTCACTGGAAGCCATGACTGCCAAGCTGGGCCTGGGCGAAAGCGTGGATGTCCGCGCCGCCCTCGCCGAACGCCGCGTGCTCGCGCCGCTGGACCATCCGGACCCGGCGCATCTGGTGGTGACCGGCACGGGCCTGACCCATCTGGGCTCGGCCGAAGGGCG
>CAIUTH010000098.1 GCA_903902075.1 uncultured Alphaproteobacteria bacterium | reverse complement strand
TTGGCCACTTGCAGATCGAAGCGGTAAAGGAAGTCCGGCGCCATCAGCACGCTGACGATGGAGTCGCGGATCGCGTCTTCATGGTTCAGCGCATTCTTGGTGCGCAACTTCTTGTAATAGGCCAGCAGGTTCGTGCGCTCATCGGCGGTCAGCGGGCGGCGATAGGCCCGCTCGGCAAAGCGCACCAGCGCAGCGATCTGTTTGGGTTCGGCGGCAGCGCGCTGTTTTTCCTGGTCGCGCAAGGTGGCGTTGATCAGGCCGAAATGCCAGTTGAACGCGTGTGGCGCGATGGGATCGTTGGTAGCCTTTTCCAGCGCCCAGCGCGCCAGATACTTGTCGCGCAGCTGGAAGATGACGAACTGGTCGGTCACTTCATGGCCGACCGGACGCTTGGACCCGGATTCCGAAGACAGCGAACCGTTGATGTTGCCGTCCACTTCGCCCGACTGGTTGAAGAAATACTGAACCCAGGTGTGCTCGGTCTGGCGGCCGACAAAGTCGAACTCGTTCCACAAGCCGTTGAGCTGGTCGGTGCCCTTCTTGTCCAGGATCAGTTCGCGCAGGGCGGTGTCGTCGCGGTAATAGCCGCCGGTATTGTGGTAACCGGCGCTGAGCAAACGGCCATTGTCGGTGGCCTGGTCGGGCCAATAGCGGCCACGCTCGGAAACCACGAAAGTATCGGGGAAGGCCGATGCGAAGCGCGAGAACGCCGCCTCGTACTTGGCCTTCTGGCCCACCGGATAGACCAGGTCGGCATCGCCGTGGCGGGCATGTGCCATCAGGATGGCCCAGCGCGGCGAGGCATCTTCATGCAGCGGCGGATATTTCGGGATGTCTGCAAGCGGGGCTTCCGGCTCGTTGGCGGCACGCAGCGCGTTCGGATCGCTCTTGCGATGGTTCTGGGCATATTGCTCCAGGCGCCAATTGTGCAGCGGCTCGGACTGGCCCGGCAGGCCCTTCACCACCGGCGCGGAAAACTGCATGGCGGTATGGGCACGGATGCGGGTAACGAAGTTTTCCATCGCCGCGGTCTTCACGCCGATCTGGGCGTTGCCGCCCGGCGCCGGCAGCGCGTTGAACATCGATTGCAGCTTGGCGACGGGACCCACCGCGTCCTTGTCATGCAGGATGGCCCACACCATCGGCAGATACTTGGCGCTGAGCTTCATGTCGGCGGCGGTCGACGCCAGGGTGGCCGCGGGCTTGCCCAGCTCGGCGCGATAGCGATAGCGCCAGGCGGCCTCGAAATATTGCGAGATGTCAGTGGGCTGCGCGGCATAAAAGGCGATGATCCGCTGCAGCGAATATTTCTCGCGGTCGGTTTCCACCCGCATGGCATGGGGCGCAAAATCGATGCCGCTGGTGGTCAGCACCATGCGGTCGGCGATGGTGCGCGCGCCCTGCAGATACTTGTTCAGCAGCGCCGGCGACATGGTCAGCGTCTCGCCGGAATTGTCGAAGCCGGACGTGTTGGCCGGATCGACCGGGAAGGTGCGCGCGATCCGCATGTCCTGGCCGGTGAGGTCGCGGATGGTGTTGTCATACTCCGCATTGCTCATGCGGCGCGCCAGCACCACGCCGGGATCGCCGCCCAGGCGCTTGATCTCTTCGCCGCGCACGTCGTGCACAAAGGAAATGATCTGGTCCACCAGCGGCTGGGGCGGCTGCGGCATCGTCTTGGGCGGCATTTCATGAGCCGTCAGGCGGTCGGCCAGCAGCGACCAGCGGGGAAAGTCTTCCTTCACCTGGTCGACGGACGTGTAGGACTTGAGATCGAACTGCGCTGTCGGCTGGGCGCCCGAATGGCAGGCCACGCAATACTTGCCCACGAACGGCTTCACCGTCGCGTCGAACTGTTTCTGCAGATCGCCCTGGGCGAATGCCGGGGCGGCGATGCAATTGGCCAAAAGCGCGATAACCGGCAGTCTCATACGGCAAAACTCTGTGTTGCTTGTTGCTGGCCCAGCGGC
The DNA here is from genome assembly GCA_903902075.1 of uncultured Alphaproteobacteria bacterium. Lineage (GTDB taxonomy): Bacteria > Pseudomonadota > Alphaproteobacteria > Micropepsales > Micropepsaceae > Rhizomicrobium. The sequence continues at coordinate 245 of CAIUTH010000098.1, read as the reverse complement.
GCCTGACGCGCGGCTGACCCTCCCCTTAAGCACCGGAAATAAACAGAATTTGGTCATGGAGTAAAACATTGCCGCGCCGGACATTCGCCGGAGCCGGGACTGGCGGAATTTTGCCCGGAACACCGCCCATATTTCCGTTGTGCGGCGCAGCAAGTCAATCGGGTTTCAGGGATGGAACCGGCAGCAACCATCCGGGTCGACCATGCCCCACCCTGGAAACAAAAACGCCGGGCCCGTTTTGCGGA
>CAIUTH010000097.1 GCA_903902075.1 uncultured Alphaproteobacteria bacterium | reverse complement strand
TTCCTGGAGATCGAGGAGCCCTATGATCCCTCGCCCATCGGCATGGTGCAGGCGAGTGCGGCTTACCTGAAGGGCAAGCTTTAGGTTCTGTCAAAAAACGAACAGCTCGCCAGAAATGGCGGGCTGTTTTTTATGTGCGGACAGCGAACAGCGCGTGGTGGGTGAGGATGAATAAGGTCCGCCCATCCGCGCCGCTCAGCTGCACCGCGCGCGGATCATCCAGCCGGGTGGTGAAAGCGGAAGTTCCAGACTGGGCGAACGCACCTGTCACGACGGCCAGCAAAAGCTCAGCGGAAAGTAGCAGGATCTTCCTGTCGATCATCCCCGGAGACAAGTTGTTGGCCGCTTCCTAGCAGATCGGGAACTTGCCGTCCGGTTCCGCCGCGCAGTTTTGCCGCGGTTTGGAACCCGCAAAACTTATGTTGCACCGCAAAATATCTGTCATACTGTTTGGCATACAGAGTCTTGCGGATACGTCCGGGGGCGGACGCGCAAGGCCTGCAAACATGGGCTGTCGCGATGAAACCGATATCAAGCCGCTTGCTGAGTTGTTGTGCCGCGATCCTGCTAATCGCCGGATCGAATGCGGCCATGGCCGAGACTTATACAGTCCCCACGCAATTGCTGCCGGTGCTGGACCAGTCGTCCGGCGACAGCGGCTCCTTCTGCCTGGACAGCATGGAGACAGTGCCGTTCTCGGACGAACTGGAGCCGACGCTGATTTCCCTGGATGGCGGCTGCTCGATGCCCGAAGGCACCATTGCCACCTGAGGCGCTGTTCTCAGCGTGATCCCTTCTCAGGCGTGGCCGGTGATCAGCCAGAGAATGAGAATGATGGGGAGCGGCACACCCAGAAGCCAAAGACAGCCCGATCGCATGGCGATTTCCTTATAATCCTTTCCACACAACGCTCCGGCGCGCACTGAGTTCCGGCACAGGAACCTTCGCGCCCCACAACCGTTACCGCGCTAACCCAAAAAGAGAAGGGGCATGCGCGCATGACCACCACCGTTCTTTCAGATGACACCGCCACCATCGTCAGCGACGAGACCGCGAACCGTTTCAACTGGGGCGCGGTGTTTGCCGGTGCGGCGGTTGCCATCGCCACCGCATTCTTTCTCACCATCCTGGGCGCGGGCTTTGGCCTGACCCTGATGCCGCGCGGCGGCAGCGCCACCTTCCTCACCCTGGGCGCGATCTGGGTGCTGGCATCGCAGGCCTTCGGCTTCGCCGCCGGCGGCCACGTCACCGGCCGGCTGATCGGCCAGGCAGTCGAGACCAAAAAAGAAGAAGAAATTCGCGCCGGCGCGCACGGCCTCGTGGTGTGGGCAGTGACCGTTGCCGGCAGCCTGGCGCTTCTGACCATCGTGGCGGCGGGCGGCGGCACGCGGCTGCATGGCGATACTCCGCGCAGCGAAAGCAGCATTTCGGCCTATTGGGCTGACATCCTGCTGCATCCGATGGGCCCGCATGAAACGATGCGCGGTGAAGACCTGGCGCAGGACAAGCTGGAGGCGGCCCGCGTTCTGGCCGCCGATCTGCACCCGGGCAACGGCGCGCACAGCTACAACAGTGACGACCTGATCCGGCTGACCATGAAGGATGCCGGCGGTTCCTATGCCCAGGCCGAAAGCCGCGTGGCATATGTCCTGGGCGAAATGCGCCGCGAACTGGACATGACGCGCAAGGCCGCCGGCTTCGCCGCGCTGTGGACCGCGTTTGCGCTTTTGTTCGGCGCCGTCGTGGCCGTGGCCGCCGCGATTTCGGCGCGGTGGGAAGACGACAAGATCGGCTTCAGCATGAAGCGCCGTTATTGAGTTCGCATTTCGAAAGGAGAATTTCATGAGCACGGAACAGGTTTTTCTCAGTGACGTGAAAGCCCTGCGCGAGCGCGCGCGCCAGAATCTCGGCGACGGCGCCATCGGCAGCAACTATGTCGGCGACGTGAAGAAGACCATCGAGATTCTGCAGTCGGTGCTGGCCACCGAGATCGTCTGCTCGCTGCGCTACACCCAGCATGCCATCGCCGCGCACGGTATTTCCAGCGAAGGCGTCAAGGCGGAATTCGCCGAACATGCCAGGGAAGAGTGGGAGCATGTGCAACAGGTCGCCGAACGCATCAACCAGCTGGGCGGCGAGCCCAACTTCAATCCCGAAGGTCTTTTGACCCGTTCGGCCTCGCAATATTCGCAAGGCGGCAACCTGGTCGAACTGATCAAGGAAAACCTGATCGCCGAACGCATCGCGGTGGACCATTACCGCGAACTGATCCGCTATTTCGGCAATGACGATCCGGGCACCCGCACCATGATCGAGGGCATCCTGGTGGTGGAAGAAGAGCATGCCGACGACATGCATGACCTTTTGGTCGCGCATGAAGGCAAACCCATGCTGAAGAAGTAGCGGGAACCGCTGCAACCAGGCCGCCCCATTGCCTGTTATTCATGGGAGCACAGGAGATGGCCATGAAACCCATTGCGGTATTCGTCCTGGTTGCCGCGATCTCGTTCGCCGCCGTTGCGGCATCCGCCAAGACCGTGACCATGCCGGCAAAGAATCCCGACGAGCAGTCGGTCAACGGCGTCGCTGGCCCGCCCCCCGCCAAAAAGGTCTCGGATGCCGACAAATCTTCGGCCCAGCCCAGCAAGGCTGCGCTGAAGAAGAGCAAGATCAAAACCCCACCGCCGATGCACGATCCCAATTAGTGCAGCGCAGCGTAATCTTTTAAGGTCCGGGCGCGTCTTCGCACTTGATGTCTTGGGTGGGGGGCCGCTTTGCTATATAGAGTTCCCCGCAAGCCACAGCGCCTGAGAGCGCGGCTTATTGGGGAGGTCTCTCGTGAAGGCATATCTGGCGGCAACGGCTGCCGCATCCTTGCTGTTCAGTACCGTGTCCGCGTTTCCGCAGGCCAAGGCCACGGCGGACAATGCGCCCGACCTGGCTTACGAAGCCGTGCCCAACTTCTTCCAGGCGCCTGCTGGCGATTACATGGGCGAGCTGCAGGGTGTCTCTACCAATTCCAAAGGCAACACCTTCGCCTTCTTCCGTGGACCGCAGACCCGGCTCTGGCAGTTCGGACCCGACGGCAAGTTCCAGAAGGAAATCGGCAAGGGCTTTTACGGCTTCCAGTTCGCCCATTCGGTGCGGGTGGACCGTCATGACAATATCTGGACGGTGGACGAAGGCACCAATGTCGTCACCAAGTTCAATCCCAGCGGCACCAAGGTGCTGATGGTGATCGGTCATCGCCCCAACCTGTCCGATGGTCCCGTCGCCACGACCAAAGGTCCCAATCCGCCGGATGAGAAATACACCCTGTGCCGGCCCACGGACGTTGCCTGGGACCAACAGGACAACATCTTCATCAGCGACGGCTACTGCAACAACCGGGTGGTGAAATATTCGCCGGAAGGAAAATTCCTGGCCCAGAATGGCGGCTCGGCGGTCGGCAAGGGCGAAAATGAATACAACCTGCCGCACGGGCTGCAGGTCGACCACCAGGGCAATGTCTATGTCGCGGACCGCGGCAACAATCGTTACGTGGTGCTGGACAACAACCTGAAATGGAAGACCGCCTACACCCAGTATGGCACCGCCTGGTCGGACTGCATCTCCGAAGGCCCGCACCAGTATCTTTTCATGTCCAACTCCAACCCCAACGGCAACGCGCCCGGCAGCTGGGCGCGGACGGGCCAGATCTACAAGGCCGAGCTGGACGGCACGCCGGTCGGCAAGTTCGGCCATGCCGGCAAGATCGCGCCGGGCTGGCAGGTGGTTCACATGATGGATTGCCGTAATCCCAACCAGATCGTCGTCGGTGAAATCGAATCCTGGCGCATGCAGAAGTTTGTGTTGAAGGGAAGCAAGTAGGATGAAACGTCTCACAACCTGCCTGCTCGCCGCCGGCCTGATCTCCGTCCCCGCTTTGGCGCAGACCATCAGCTACACGACGTCCCAGCCCTTGGTGCTGCCGCACGATACTTTCTTCGGCGCGGCCGCGGGGGTCGCCACCAATTCCAAGGGCAATGTTTTCGTTTATACCCGCAACGGCGAACCCACCATTACCCTGGGCGGCAGCCGTGCCTTCGCCCATGGCGGTTCCAGCCTGTATGAGTTCGCCCCTGACGGGAAATTCATCCGCCAGATCGGCAAGCAGGTCTATGGCTTCCTCGCGGCCCAGCAGGTGCGCGTGGACAAACAAGACAATATCTGGGTGGTGGACCGCTACAGCTCCATGGTGATCAAGTTCGCGCCCGATGGGCGCCAGATCATGTTGCTGGGACGCAAGCCGGAATCGGTGGACGTGCCGTCTTCGCCCGACATGGGCCAGGGCACACCGCCAGGTTCAGGGGCACAGAGCGACCTGTTCCGTTCACCCAGTGACGTTGCGTGGGACGGCGACGGCAACATCTTCGTGGCCGATGGCCTCGCCAATGCCCGCGTCGCCAAGTTCACCCGCGATGGCGTGTTCGTGAAAAGCTGGGGCTCGCGCGGCAGCGGCGACAACCAGTTCAAGATCGTCCACGGCATTGCCGTGGACGCGAACGGAAACGTCTATGTCGCGGACCGCGGCAACAACCGCATCCAGGTGTTCGACAATAACGGCACCTTCAAAAGCAGCATCACCACCGGGGGCGATCCCGTGGCCATCTGCATCAGCCCGGGCGCGCATCAGTATCTTTTCAGTTCCAACTCCAATCCCGTCAACGATCTGGATCATGGCGGCGAAATTGCCAAACTGGAGCTGAACGGCACGGTGGTGGGCAAGTTCGGCCAGGCCGGCAAGGGCCCGCGTGATTTCGGCACTGTCACCGGGATAGACTGCCGCAATCCCAATTCGCTTTATGTCGCGGAAATCGGCAACTGGCGTGTCACGAAAGTTGACCTGCACTGATGCATCGCAGGGCATTACTGGCGGGCGTGGGGGCTTTTGTCTCCGCGCCCGTTTTTGCGGATGACGCGATCCCCGTCATCGACACCCATGTGCATCTGTTCGACCCCAGCCGCCCCCAGGGCGTGCCCTATGCGGGCCCCAGGGGGCAGCCGCCGCAGATGGCATTGCCGGAGAATTATCGCCGGCAGATACCGGGCACCGGCATCGTTGGCGCCGTGATTGTCGAGGCCAGTCCCTGGATCGAGGACAATCTGTGGATCCTGGAGCGCGCCGCCTCTGATCCGATTTTTGTTGGGGTTGTGGGAAGCCTGGATCCGTCCAAGCTCGAATTCGGCGAATATCTGAACCGGTTTTCCAAGGACCCGCTGTGGCGCGGCATCCGCTATGCGCGCGTGTGGCAGATGGAAAACGGCAAGCAGGTGCTCAAGCCCGGCATGGCCGATGGATTGAAGCTGCTGGCCCAGGCAGGCCAGACCCTGGACATGGCCAATCCGTCGTTCGATCTCTTGCGCGGCGCGCTGCTGGCGATGGATGCGGCGCCCGATCTGCATGTGGTGATGGATCACATGCCGTCGCTGGACCCCAGGCCCGAACAAAAGGCGCTTTATGATTCCATGATCCGCGAGCTGGCGCAGCGGCCCAACTTCGCCATCAAGCTCTCCCAGGTCCGGCACAAGGATGAAAACAATGTCACGGTGACCGCGCCGCAGGCGCGGCTCGACCAGTTGATGGCTGCATTCGGCGAAGACCGGGTGATGTTCGGCGGCGACTGGCCCAACAGCGTGGGCACCGCCACAATTCCAGAAGCCCTAACCTTGATGCGGGATTATTTCGCCGGCCGCCCGCGTCAGCAGGCCGAGAAATATTTCTGGCGCAACAGCCAGCGCATCTACAAATGGAAGAAACGCGCACCCGCGCAACCCTGAAATGCTGCTAGTGCGAAGGGCGCCGGTTTTGCGCCCCCTTTTGTTTGGGATGCAAAGACCGCTAGGATCAGGCAAAACAAGTTCCGTTCATTGGGGAGGGGCCGTTGACTCAAAGACATTCCACGCGCGGCGCGTGGCTGATCATGCTGGCATCGCTGATCACCATCGCCATATGCGTCTATGACTATTACACGCCCGAAACCGGCCTGATCGGTACCGGCGGTGTCATCACCGTCGCGGTCGCCGGCGCGCTTATGCTGATGGCCTCGCTGACGATGGGCCTGGTCGCCAACCGCGGCTGTTTCCTGCAGGGCTTCCTGGTGGTCTCCATCCTGCTGGACATCATCGGTTCGTCCGTCGCCGGCTATTTCCTGGAAAGCCCCGTCATCATGGCAGCACAAGCGCTGGCACTGATCGGCTGGCTGATAAACGTGATTGGCGACGCCGCCGAGCGCAGCGTTGAGATCGATGAGGTCGAAGATGAAGATTAGAAATTTCGTCCTTGGCGCCCTTGGCCTCGCGGCCGCGGCTGCCGCCGTCACCCTGGTTCCGATGCAGCACGCCACCGCGCAAGGCGGCAATAGCGATCCCGCACAGACATGGGACGCGTTTGGCGGCAATCAGCAGGCGCAGAAATATTCCACTGCCACCCAGATTACGCCCGACAATGTGAAGGGCTTGAAGATGGCGTGGGAGTTCCACACCGGCGACGTGTCCAGCGGTGCACATTCCACCACCTGGGGCGCCACGCCGTTGTTCGCCAACAACACCGTCTATACCGGTACTCCCAAGTACAATATTTTTGCGGTCGAGCCCGATACCGGCAAGATGAAGTGGAAGTATTCCGCCAATGGCAACAATGGCGACGAGAATCAGGGCCTGAAGAATCGCGGCGTTGCGTATTGGGCTGCCGCCAACCCGACCGCCGGCGCCTGCCAGAAGATGGTCTATATCGGCACCATGACCGGCGAGCTGCATGGCGTGGACGCCGACAGCGGCAAGCCTTGCGCCGGCTTCGGCAAGAATGGCGTGGTCGACGTCAACGCCTGGGCCACCAAGAACAGCAAGTGGAAGATTGGTCTGATCCAGCCGCCGGCTGTCTACAAGGACACGCTGATCCTGGGCTGGGCCGGCAATGACTGGGTCTACAAGACCGAGAATCCCGGCACCGTCTATGGCATCGACGCGCGCACCGGCGCGCTGAAATGGACCTTCAACATCATTCCCGACGACATGATGGACCAGACCGGCACCGCCAATGTCTGGGCAGGCATTTCGGTGGACCCGGAAACGGGCCTGGCCTTCCTGCCGACCTCTTCGCCCAGTCCGAACTATTATGGCGGCGACCGGCTGAAGGAGATGCCCTATGCCACGGCGACCGTCGCGGTGAATGCCGAGACGGGCGAAGTGAAATGGGCACGCCAGCTGGTGCATCACGACATCTGGGACGTGGACATCAACTCCGCACCGACCTTGGTCGACATCAAGAAGGACGGCCAGGTCATTCCGGCGCTGATCCAGGCCAACAAGATGGGCCTGATGGTGGTTCTGAACCGCAACACCGGCGAGCCGGTCTGGCCCATCGTGGAGAGGGCCTATCCGGCCTCCGACATTGCGGGCGAGGTTGCATCCAAGACCCAGCCCTTCGTGCCCTATCCCGAACCCCTGGTGGCCGAGCACATGCCCCCGGTTTCCAAGCTGGCCGACATTCTCAGCTTCGGGGAATGCAGCCGCTGGAAGGCCCGCATCCGGGACGAGGGCCGTTATACGCCCCCGTCCGTGCGCGGCTCGATCTCGTGGCCCGCGACCCTGGGCGGCGTGGAATGGGGCGGCGGCGCGCTGGATCCCACCACAAATACCTATGTGGTGAACTCCAATCTGGTGCCGCAGATCTACACCCTGGTGCCGCGTGCCGATGCCGACAAGAAGTATGGCAACGCGCTTCGGGCCAGGGATGGCTATGCCGCGCAGCAGGGCTCGGCCTATGGCTTCAAGCTGGAGAACTTCCTCAACATGTGGGGCATGCCCTGCTGGGCGCCGCCTTACGGCATCATGTCCAGCTATGACATGAACAGCGGCAAGCTGCTGTGGCGCAAGCCCGTCGGCCAGGTCCAGAAGTGGGGCTTCTACATGCCCGAAAGCTGGGGTTCGATCACCATCGGTGCGCCGGCCATCACCAAGAGTGGCCTGGTCTTCATCGGCGCCTCGATGGACTCCCGCGTGCGCGCCATCGACGTCAAGACCGGCAACATCCTGTGGAAGCACATCGTGGATGCGCCGGCCGTGGCGCAGCCTGCGGTCTATACCTACAAGGGCAAGCAGTATGTGGCGTTCGCCGCCGGCGGCAACGGCATCCTGACGCCGCGCCTGTCGGACCAGCTGGTGGCCTTCGCGCTGCCGAACTGATGTACGGCTAGGCGACAAACAAGAAGGGCGCTCACCACCGGTGGGCGCCCTTTGTTTTTTCCTTTGGGAGAATGAAATGACCATCCGCAAACGCGAATTTCTGACTGGCCTCGGACTGACCGCGGCCGGTATCACCGGCGCGCTGGCGCAATCCTATCCCAAGGGCAAGGACCTGGGCGCCGTGGCGCCCGCGCCCAGGAAGGACATTCCCCACCGCAAGGTCATCACCAAAAACTTGTTCAAGGTACCGGACGGCTATCCCAACGGCGTGGCGGTGGTGCCCGAAGGCGTTTGGGTCGCCGAGCAGAAGGCGGCCGGCTATGGCCAAAGCGGCAAGCATGAAAAGGAAGCGGCCTGGCTGTTCGATTGGAACGGCAAGAAGCTCAAGACGGTGATGACCGATTCCTACAACACCTCGGGTCTTGCCTTCGGCAATGGCCATATCTGGATGGGCGCCAATGGCGGACCCGAAGGCGTGTACGAGGTGGACATGAACGGGCGCACCGTCAGCCATCGCCAGATCCCGCTGGGCCCGGCCGACAATGGCGGCGGCTGCCACGGGTTGATGTTTCATGACGGCAAGCTGTGGATCGTGGCCAACCGCATCAAGGGCATCCTGCGGGTGGACCCCAGGACCTTCGCGCCGGAATTCATGATTCCCATCACCACCGCGCGCTGGCACGGCATCGCCTGGGATGACAGCCATCCGGGCGGCGCGATCTGGATGGTGACCGGCTCGTCGGACATCAACCGCTATGTCATGCAGAACGGCAAGCTGCACCACACCACCACCTGCGGCCTGATGAAGTATTCGGCCACCACCGGCCAGTTGCTGGAAACCGCGGAGTTCGAGGACGGCACCGCCGACGCCCATGGTCTGGCCATGCACAATGGCAAGCTGATCTCCTGCGATGCGGGGGTTGGCCCGCCCGGCTTCGAGGGCACCGGAAGTCCCAGTGCCGGTTATGTTTTTGAGATCAACTTCGTCTAGCGGCTCCGGCCGCCCTTGCCATTCCGGGGGGGCATCCCCATTGTCCCACCCGGAGGGTAGGACATGGCGAATCCCCGCGAACAGGATGCCGGCACACGGCTGGACGAATGGTCGCCGCGGCTTTTGAAGTCGCGCCTGTACCAGCGCATCCTGGTGGACATCATCATCGGCGCCCTGGCTCCCGGCGAGCAGCTGGATGAGAATCTGTTGGCGCGCCGCTATGGCGGCGGCCTCGCCGGCATCCGCGAAGCCCTGGCGCGCCTGGCGCTGGAAGGCCTGGTGGTGCGCCGCGCCCGGGTCGGCACCTCGGTGGCGCCGCTGGACCTGATGGGTGCGCGCGAAGCTTTCGAGGCGCGCTGCCTGGTCGAAGTCCATTGCGCCGGGCTGGCCGCTCAGCATGCCAGCGATGCGGAGATCGACGCCATCCGCGCCACCCTTGATGACGGCGAAGCCGCCGTTCATGACAATGACCAGGCCGCGCTGGCCGCCATGGACGAGGCGTTCCATGTCGCCGTCGCCACCGCCAGCCACAACCGCGCTTTGGCCAAGATGGTGGTGACCCTGCATCACCAGACCGCGCGCTATTGGCTCTATGCCATGCGCGGGCCGTCATCCGATGACGGCATCGCCGCCCTGAATGAGCATCGCGGCCTGGCCGACGCCATCGCCAGCCGCGACGTGGAACGCGCCCGCGCCGAAATGCTGAAGGTGCTGGGTGACTTTCCCGCCGAAATGAAACGCACGTTGGAAGGCCGTTAAAAAAGCGATGACCGGTACCGGCGGGCGCGCCTGGCTGACGCTAGGCTTGATGAGCGCCCTGTTCTTCATCATCACCGCCACGACCTATGCCTCACTGGGCCTGGCCTTGCCGGCGATGGTCGCCGAGCTGCATTGGAGCTGGACCGAGGCCGGCACCGGCTTTGGCCTGCTCGGCCTGTTCAACGGCATCACCAGCGCCGTACCCGCCACATTGATCCGCCGCTTCGGCGTGCGCGCCTGCCTGCTGACCGGATCGTTGGTGATGGGGCTGGCCTTTCTGTGCCTGGCCCGCACCGACGGATTGATCATGTATTTCGCCGGCGCCTCGCTGGCGGGATTGGGCTTCACCCTGCTGGATTCGGTGCCCGGTACCTACCTGTTGTCGCGGCTTTTTGCGCGGCCGTCCTTTTCCATCGGCCTGTTCTTTACCATCGGCGGACTGGGCGGCGTGGCGGGCCCGTTGCTCTACCTGCTTGTGACGGGCCACGACCTGGGCTGGCGCGACTATTGGATGGTTGCGGGGGGGCTGGTGGTGGCGACCGGCATCGCGGCGGCATTGCTGGTGGACGCCAGGACCAATATCGGGGCGGAGGCGGAAGCCGATCCCGACATCTCCACCGAAAGCTGGACCCTGCCCGATGCGCTGCAAACCCGCCAGTTCTGGATCATCGCGGCGGCCTATGCCGCCTTCCTGTTCTGCGGCATCACCGCCAACACCGTGTCGGTAGCGCACCTGACCCAGAATGGCGTGGCGGCGGCCATCGCCATCTCCATGCTCAGCGTGGAAGGTCTCCTGAATTCGGCGGCGCGGCTGGCCGGCGGCATCCTCACCCGCTTCATCAATGCCAGGATCTTGCTGGCGACGTCGCTGGGCTTTTTGATCGTCGGCCTGCTGGCCTTGGGCACGGCGCGCGACGTGCCCATGATGCTGGTCTATGCCGCGGGGATTGGCATCGGTTACGGGCTGACCTTCTTTGCCGCCACCATTCTGCTGCTGGATTACTTTGGGCGCGGCCCGTATCTCGAGCTGTTCTCCACCGTCAACCTGATCGCCACCACCGGCGCGGTGGCGCCCACCCTGGCGGGCCTGACGCGCGACCACACCGGCAGCTTCCTGCCCTTCTTCATCGCGCTGTCGATCGCCGTCGCTATTGTCATGCTGGCGGTGGCTTTCATGCGCCCGCCGCACCGGAGCGGGGCATGAAGGAGTTCGGCGTCTTCCTGCCCATCGCCACGCGAAGCGCGCGAGAGAGCGTTCGCCAAAAAATAACGTTGGCGACATGAGGCTGACAAAAGAATTTGGCGTGTTTTTACCAATCGCCAACGGCGGCTGGATCGTCAGCCGCAACACCCCGGCACTGGATGGCGGCTGGGAGCAGAACCGCGAAGCGGCGCTGCTGGCCGAGGCCGAAGGCCTGGATTTTGTCATGGCGATGGGCAAGTGGCGCGGCTTTGGCGGCGATACCGGCCACTGGGGCCATAGCCTGGAAGCCGTCACCATGCTGGCGGGCATTGCCGCGATCACCAGCCGGGTGAAAGTCTGGGCCACCCTGCACACGATCCTGCACAATCCGGCGGTGGCCGCGAAGATGATCGCCACCCTGGATCACATCTCCGGCGGCCGTGCCGGGCTCAACATCGTGGCCGGTGCCTACCGCGGCGAGTTCGAGCAGATGGATGCCTGGGATGCCTCACTGGATCATGACGCGCGCTACGACCTGACCGAGGAATGGACCAGGATCGTCAAGCGGCTCTGGACCGAGCCCAGCGTGACCTTCAAGGGCAAGTATTTTGACTTCCAGGATTGCGTCAGCGAACCCAAGCCGTTGAAACCGCCCTTCCTGATTTGCGCCGGCCAGTCCCAGCGCGGCTTTGAATTTTCGGTGCGCGAGGCCAATGGCTGTTTCATCGGCGGCCGTGACGAAGCCGAGATCCGGGACGCCTCCCGCCGGGCCAAGGCCCTGGCGGCGGAACTGGGAAAGCCCATCCGCACTTATTGCATGATGACCGTGATCACCGCACCGACCGATGCCGAAGCCGAAGCGCGGGCGCAAAAATATCGCGACGGACTGGACGAAGGCGCCGTGCTGGGCATGCTGCAAAGCTATGGCGTTCAGGGAAACGCCATGACCGCGCGGGCGCAGGGCGCCTTCATGACTCAGACGGCGGTCGGCGCACCCGCCACCTGCGCCGCCAAGATCGAAGCCTTTCTCAAGGCCATCAACCGCGACTTCGTTGCGCACACTTTTTCGACCTTCGACCAGATCGCCCGCGAGGCCGACAATGCCAAGCCGCCCTCCTCAAGCTCATCAACAAGGGCGACGCGAAGGGTGCGTACTACACCACGGTCAGCGGCGACGCGG
>CAIUTH010000096.1 GCA_903902075.1 uncultured Alphaproteobacteria bacterium | reverse complement strand
GCTTTTCGTCTTCGCCGCGCAGGGGCGAGAAGTTGGTGCCGGTGCCCGAACCATACTTGAACAGCCGCGCCTCGCGGGTCCACAGGTCCATGATGCCGCCTTCATTGACCAGGTCGTCCTTGACGCTCTGGATGAAGCAGGCGTGGGGCTGGGGATGTTCGTAGGCCGAGGTCGACTTGGTCAGCCGCCCGCTCTTGTGATCGACATAGTAATGGCCCTGTCCGGGACCATCGATGCCGTAGGCCCAGTGCAGGCCGGTGTTGAACCATTGCGGGCTGTTGGGCGCGCACTTCTGCGACGCCAGCATGTGGCAGAGTTCGTCATAAAAGGCCCGGGCATCGGCTTCGCCGTCGAAATAGCCGCCCTTCCAGCCCCAATAGGCCCAGGTGCCAGCCAGGCGGTCGAACACCTGCTTGGCGGATTTCTCGCCGGTGGTTTCCTTGGTGTCCTTGGCGGCGGCGCGCTTCCACAGGAACTCGGGCACGCCTTCCTCGGCGACGGGCTTCAGTGTCTTGGGCACGCCCGCCTTGCGGAAATACTTCTGGGCCAGCACGTCGGCGGCCACCTGGCTCCAGGCCTCCGGCACTTCGATGTCGGTCTGGCTGAAGACGATCGAGCCGTCCGGGTTGCGGATCTCGCTGGCGGCGCCCTTGAAGGCGATGCCCTCGTAAGGCGAATGACCCTCGACCGTGAAATGACGGTGAATGCGCATGGCGAGTACCCCGGAAAAAGGATGTTTGGACGGCCCCAGCCCCTCAGGAGCTTCCATTTTGGGGGCAGTTTCCCGCCCGCGGGGGAACTCCCTGCGGCCGGTCGCCGTCGCCAGATATGGTGGTCTCAAGAGGTGACTGGCCCAAAGTATGGACACGCAGGACAGGGGGCCGCAAGCAAATAGTGGTTAGGAAAGGCTTAACCACCAGCTGTAGTAGGCGGGGAACTGCCCAAAAAGCCGCGAGTCAAGCGGGCCTCGGATTAAGACGCTGAAATATTTTTCGCGCCTTTTCATCACAGCGTCACGCCGGCCTTGGGACGGTTTGGGGATAAGTGAAAATCCCCGAGTCTGGCGCAGCGCAGCATTGGCGAAGCGGCCGCCCGCGCCCTATAGTCCGCTCGAATCCTCAACAGCGTGCAGGTATGCTTTTCTCCTGGTGGAAGTCGCAGACGCTTGGGACATGGCTCCAGACCAAGCTGTCCGGAAATGCCGTGGGAACCGACGATTTCGGCAACCGCTATTACCAGAACAAGGACGGCTCGCGCCGCTGGGTCATCTATAACGGCACCGTCGAGGCCAGCCGCGTGCCCCCCGACTGGCATGGCTGGATGCACCACACCTATGCCGAGCCGCCGACCCGCGCACCGTTCAAGGCCCGCGGCTTCGAGCAGCCGCACCAGCCCAATCTCACCGGCACCGAGGGCGCCTACAAGCCCGGCGGCAGCCTTTCCAAGGGTGGGGCGCGGCCGCCCGCCACCGGCGATTACCAGGCCTGGAAGCCGGACTGAGTTATGAGCGCGCGCGGCATGCAACAGAACAATATCGCCGAAACATTGATCGGCGCGGCGGTGGTCGTGGTGGCGATTGCCTTCCTGGCGTTCGGCTATATGCGCACCGGCAGCGGCAGCCTGTCGGGCTATGAGGTCAACGCCAAGCTGGCCAAGGTGGACGGGCTGTCGGTGGGTACCGATGTGCGCCTGTCCGGCATCAAGATCGGCACCGTGACGGCGCTGACCCTGGATCCGAAGAATTATCTCGTCACCGTGCACATGAACATCCGCGATGACGTCAAGCTGCCGACCGATTCCTCGGTGCTGGTGACCCAGGCCGGTTTCCTGGGCGGCCAGTATCTGTCGATCACGCCCGGCGGCGACGACAAGATGATGACCGCGGGCGCCTTCTTCGAAAGCGCGCAAGGTTCGATCGATGTGATGAACCTGGTGGGCCGTTTCGCCACCGGCGCCAACACTTCCAACCAGCCGCCCGCGCCCAAGCCCAAGGCGCCTGATCCGGGCGACGGTCCGTGAAGAAATTTTTGCTCGCGCTGTTGCCGCTCGGCGTTGCTGCCGCGGCGCTGGCGCAGACCATTCCCAATCCGCCGCCATCCAGCACCGGGCCTGGCGCTCCGGCGCAGGCTGCGCCTGCTTCCAAGGCACCACTTCCTGCGCAGGCATTGGCAGGCGCGCCCGCCGCCGATGCGCCTGCCGCGCCGCCGACCCCGCCCCAGGGCGGCACCCAGCTGATGCTGCGCGGGCTGGACAAGATCACCGGCCGGCCCACCGCTATCACCGCGCCCATCGGCAAGCCGTTACGTTTCGCCACCCTGACCATCACGGCGCGCTTCTGCTATTCCACCCCCGCCAGCGAGACGCCGGAAACCACCGCCTTTGTGCAGATCGAGGATCACCGTCCCGACCAGCCGGCGCGCCGCGTCTTCTCGGGCTGGATGTATGGCTCCAGTCCCGGCCTGAACGGGGTGGAGCATCCGCTCTATGATGTGTGGGCGATCTCTTGCAACAACGCGCCGGCGCCGGCCCTGGCCGCGAACACCTCCACCGCGCCGGTCAAGGTGAAGGCGCCGGATTCGTCCGACAAGGAAGGCATCCAGGCGCTGCCCGAAGGCGCTGGGCAGTAGCCTAGAAGAACGGCCAGATCGCGTCGCGGCTCAGCGCGTGCGCCAGCTTCATCAGATATTGCTCGCGCGGGATTTCGATGGCGCCGAAGCGCGCCAGATGCGCGGTGATGAACTGGCTGTCGAGCAGCACGAAACCGCCACGCTTCAATCCGTCCACCAGATGCACCAGAGCCACCTTGCTGGCGTCGCGTGCTCTGGAGAACATGCTTTCGCCGAAAAAGGCCGCGCCCAGCCGCACGCCGTAAAGACCGCCCACAAGCTCGCGGTCCTGCCAGCATTCGATCGAATGGGCATGGCCCGTGCTGTGCAGGGCGCAATAGAGCCGCAGGATCTCGTCATTGATCCAGGTTTCCTCGCGGCCTGGGGCAGGGGCGGCGCAGGCCTCAATCACGTCGCGAAAGGCGGTGTCGGCTGTGACGGTGAAGGCGCCGCTGCGCACCGTGCGCGCGAGACGATGGGGCACATGGAACGTGTCCAGCGGGATGATGCCGCGCTTTTCCGGCGATACCCAGTAGAGGGTCGGATCACCCCGCCGCTCCGCCATCGGAAACAAGCCTTCGGCATAAGCGCGAAGGAGCATCTCAGGCGTAAGCCGCGGGGTGCCGTGCATTACTTGTTGTTGATCGCAAACGCGCCGGGACCGGCCGCGGCGAAATACAGGAAGACAAAACAGTAGACGATGGCCAGTTCGCCGCCGTTCAGGATGGGGAAGAAGCCGCCGGGGAAATGGACCATGAAATAGGCCACCGCCATCATGCCCGAACAGACAAAGGCGGCGATGCGGCTGAAGAAGCCCGCCGCGACCAGCGCGCCGCCGATCAGTTCGATGGCGCCCGAGGCCAGGATCATCGGGGGCAGGGGGCCATTGGCGAACATCGGCACCGGCGGGAAATGCGCCAGCTTGGCCAGGCCATGCTCAAGAAACAGCAGGCCCACGATGATGCGCGTGAGGCCCAGTATCTGCGAACCATGTCTGTCGAGAAAGTCCATGTCGTCCCTCCCAGTTGTGTGGGAGGAGCCTAGCGAGGAATGGCGGGGCGGCCTAGTGGCCGAGCGAGGCCAGGTACTTCTCCAGCCAATGGATCGAATAGTCGCCATTGATGATGTCGGGCTCGCGCACCAGCTTCTGGAACAGGGGGATGGTGGTCTCGATGCCGTCCACCACCAGTTCGTCCAGGGCGCGGCGCAGGCGCAGCAGGCACTCGTTGCGGTTCTTCGCATGAACCACCAGCTTGCCCGCCAGGCTGTCGTAGAAGGGCGGGATGCGGTAGCCGGAATAGATCGCGCTGTCGAAGCGCACGCCCAGGCCGCCGGGGGTGTGGAACTGGGTGATGGTGCCGGGCGAGGGGCGGAAGGTGAAAGGATTTTCCGCATTGATGCGGCATTCGATGGCATGGCCTTCGAACACGATATCCTTCTGGGTCAGGGCCAGCGGCGCGCCGGTGGCGATGCGGATCTGTTCGCGGACAATGTCGATGCCGGTGATGGCTTCGCTGACCGGATGCTCCACCTGCAGGCGGGTGTTCATTTCGATGAAATAGAAGCGGCCATCCTCGTACAGGAACTCGATTGTGCCCGCACCCAGATAGCCCAGCTTCTTGAGTGCCTTGGTGCAGATCTCGCCGATATCGTCGCGTTCCTGGGCGTTCAGGGCCGGGCTGCCAGCTTCTTCCCAGACCTTCTGGTGGCGGCGTTGCAGCGAGCAGTCGCGCTCGCCCAGATGCACGACATGGCCGTGACTGTCGGCCAGGATCTGTATTTCGATATGGCGGGGCCTCTGGAGATACTTCTCCATGTAAACCGTGTCGTTGCCGAAGGCGGCCTTGGCTTCGGTACGGGCCTGGGAGAGGGCGAAGGACAATTCGCCGGCATTCTGCGCCACCTTCATGCCGCGGCCGCCGCCGCCGGCGGTGGCCTTGATCAGCACCGGATAGCCGATCTCCTCGGCCACGCGCGCCGCATCGGCATCGGAAACCTCGCCGTCCGAGCCCGGCACGGTGGGGATGCCCAGTTCCTTCACCGTCTGCTTGGCGGTGATCTTGTCGCCCATCATGCGGATATGTTCGGGCGTGGGCCCGATGAAGGTCAGGCCATGTTCCTTGACGATGTCGGCGAACTTGGCGTTCTCGGACAAAAAGCCGTAACCGGGATGGATGGCTTCGGCGCCGGTGATTTCGCAGGCGGCGATGATGGAGGGGATGTTGAGATAGGACTGGGCCGCGGCGGGCGGACCGACGCAGACGCTCTCATCGGCCAGCTTGACGTGCATCGCATCGCTGTCGGCCGTGGAATGAATGGCCACGGTGGAGATGCCCATCTCCTTGCAGGCGCGGATGACGCGAAGGGCGATTTCGCCGCGATTGGCGATGAGAATTTTTTCAAACATCAGGCAATGACGCAGAGGGTCTGGCCGAATTCGACGGGCGTGCCGTCCGCGACGGTGATCTCGCGCACCGTGCCGCCCTTGGGGGCGGTGATGGCGTTCATGGTCTTCATCGCCTCTACGATGAACAGTGTGTCGCCTTCCTTGACGCTCTTGCCGACGCTGATGAAGGGCGGCTTGCCCGGTTCCGGCGACAGATAGACGGTGCCGACCATGGGCGAGGGCACGGCGCCGGCCACGGGACCGGACGCAGCCGGTGCCGCCGACGGGGCAGGCGCGGATGCCGCGGGTGCGGGGGCTGGGGCGGCCGCGGCAACGGCAACGCCGCCACCGCGCGAGACGCGGATGCGCGCGCCCTTGTGCTCGATCTCGATCTCGGTGAGGCCGGTTTCCTTGAGCAGCTTGGCCAGGTCGCGCACGGCCTCGGCATCGATGCCGGACTTGGACTTGGCCGGGGCCGCCGGCGCGGGCTTGGCTTTCGGCGCGGGTTTCTTCTTGGATTTCATTTCTTCACCTTGAGAATTTCGGCGACGGCGTCGATGGCGCGCAGATAGCCTTGCGCGCCCAGGCCCATCACGATGCCGGTGGCGGCCTTGGAGACGTAGGAATGGTTGCGATAGGGCTCGCGGCGATGAATGTTGGACAGGTGCACTTCGATCACCGGCACCTTCAGCATCTGGATGCTGTCGAGGATGGCAATCGACGTGTGTCCGTACCCGGCCGGATTGATGATGACGGCGCAGCCGCCGGTGCGCGCTTCCTGGATCTGCTCCACGATTTCGCCTTCGTGGTTGGACTGG
>CAIUTH010000095.1 GCA_903902075.1 uncultured Alphaproteobacteria bacterium | reverse complement strand
GAAGGCACCATGCTGTTTGTTTCGCATGACCGCCATTTCCTGGCAGCCCTGTCGAACCGCGTGCTGGAGGTGACGCCCGAAGGTGTTCACCAGTATGCCGGCGGCTACACCGAGTATGTCGCCCGCACGGGACACGAAGCGCCGGGCCTTCATCCGGGCCATTTGTAGAAAATCCGCAGACCATTTTCGGCCCCAGGCCGGGTCTGGACGGCCCGGCAGTTTTCGGCTCGACTGGACGCATGTCCGACAAGCCGGTTGCCGAACGTCTGCAGGTCAAAGGTACGCGAACGCTCGCGGTCGTGGGCGCATCGCCAGCACTGGACAAGGTGGTTGGGGCAGCCAAGGCGCGCGCGGATGTAGCCAAGGCCGATGTGGTGCTGCTGTTCGTGGCGGACCGCAAAAGCCTGGACAAGCAATTGGCCCCGCTTTTGAAAAGGATGGCGCCGGAAACGATCTTCTGGCTGGCCTATCCCAAGCTCACTTCCGAGCTGGCCGGCGATCTCAGCCGCGATGTGATCCATGCGCTGGCGCCCAAGCGCGGGCTCGATACCGTCAGTCAGATCGCCATCAATGACGACTGGTCGGCGCTGCGGCTTAAGCGCCTCCGGTGAAGCAGGCGCACGGCATTTCCCGCGCCTCGATGGCCATTGCCGCCATCTCGACCGTGGTCGAATGGTACGACTTCACACTGTATCTCTATTTCGCCACCATCCTGTCGCGGGTGTTCTTCGGTGGTGGCGCCGCATCGCTGCTGGTGACCCTGGCGGGCTTTGCGGTCGCCTACCTGCTACGGCCGCTGGGCGCGCTTGTGTTCGGCCATATCGGCGACCGTTTCGGCCGGCGGGTGATGATGCTGTCGTCCATGGCGTTGATGACGGTGGCGATGCTGGCCACCGCCGTGTTGCCCACCTATGCCGCGGTCGGTCCCGCCGCGGGATGGCTGCTGCTGTTCCTGCGCTGCGTGATCAGTTTTTCGGTGGGCGGCGAATATACCGGCGTGGTGGCGTACCTGCTGGAAGGCGCCGCGCCGCATCGGCGCGGGCTCATCACGTCTTCCGCCTCCGCCGCCAGCGAGGTCGGCGGACTTTTGGCGGTGGGTGTTTGCGCCCTGACCGTGCATGCCTTGAGCCCCGCCGCGCTGGATGCCTGGGGCTGGCGCATTCCCTTCCTGTTCG
Source organism: uncultured Alphaproteobacteria bacterium (assembly GCA_903902075.1). GTDB lineage: Bacteria > Pseudomonadota > Alphaproteobacteria > Micropepsales > Micropepsaceae > Rhizomicrobium. Next base: position 16,042 of record CAIUTH010000095.1, on the reverse strand, counting down.
GAACCGCGCTGGCCTTCGCCGTCTGGATCGCCCGCTCCGCCATGGACGAGTCGCCGGACTTTGAGCGCCAGCGCGCCGCCGGCACCGCGCCGCAAAAACCGTTGCGCCACACCCTGACCCATCACCGCGCTGGCATTGCGCGCGCCTTCGCCATCTCGGCGCTGGGTTCGATCACCTATTATGTCGGCATCACCTATGTCCCGGCCTTTCTCACCTCCGTGGGCGCGCTGGCGGAAAATTCCGCCCTTTGGCTTTCCACCCTGGCTGCCGTGGCGGTGATTTTGATCACGCCTTTGGTGGGCGCCCTGTCCGACCGCGTTGGTCGCAAGCCGGTGCTGATCGGGGTTGCCCTGCTCAGCACTGTGCTGCCTGTCACGCTGTTTTGGCTGATGGCCAGCGGCTCGATTGCGCGCGCGCTGCTGGGCGCCGTCATCCTGGCCGCCGTTGCCGGTGCCGTCAGCGCGGTGGGCGCGGTCGCCACCGCCGAGCAGTTTCCCGGCGAAGGCCGGCTCAGCGGGCTGGCGCTGGGCGCCACCGGCGCCACGGCGATCTTCGGCGGCGTGACGCCCTGGGCGGCGCAACTGCTGGTCGAGCGCACGGGTCTTGCCATCATGCCCGGCCTGATGATCGCGGTGGTGGGACTGTGTGTGCTTCCGGTATTGTGGGCCATGCGGGAGACTCATCACCCATGACGGCCAAACCTGTCTGGCCTTATGCGCTCGGCGCGGCTGCGCTGGTCGCCATACAGGTCGCGGTGCTGCACCATCTGGGCCAGCCCTTCATCGCCGCCAGCGGGCACATCCTGTTGTGGGTCAATGATCCCTTCAGTCCCGACACTTCCCAGCAGCTCGCCGACTGGTACAGCTTTTCCCACATCATTCACGGCTTCATCTTCTTCTGGCTGCTGAAGCTGGCGGCGCCGCGCCTGCCATTGCCTGCGCGCCTGCTGATCGCCATGGGCATCGAGATCGCCTGGGAATTCACCGAGAATTCCCCGGCCGTGATCCAGCATTACCGCCAGCAGGCCATCGCCGCCGGCTATGTCGGCGACAGCATTCTCAATTCGGTGTCCGACACGGTGATGATGTCCAGCGGCTTTGTCTTTGCCTCGCGGGTGCGGGCGCGCATCGTGATCGTGCTGGCATTGGGGCTGGAAATCTTCACCGCCTGCATGATCCGGGACAATCTCACCTTGAACGTGCTGGGGCTGATCGCGCCGCCGATCCCGGCCATCCATGACTGGCAAGCCGGCGCGCGGCACGGACCGCGCTGATGTGCGGCAAGTTTACCCAGATGATGACATGGCGAGCGCTGCACGGCCTCTATTCGCTTACTGACAAGTTCACGGACCCGATCCCTTCCAAGTCCGCCCCCGAGGAGGTCGAGACAGTCACGCCAGTCCGCGATGCTTCGGTGCTGGTGTGGGAAGACGGCGTCTACAACATGAAATGCATGCGCTGGGGTTTCGCGCACAAAAGCGCCAACGCCCCCGGTTCACGGCCCGATCACATCCACGCACGGGCCGAAACGATTGATGTCCTGCCGACCTTCGCCGATGCCTTCGCGCACCGCCGCGGCCTGTTGATCGTCAAGACTTTCAACGAAGGCGAAGAGGTCGGCAAGAAAACGGTCCAGCACACCATCACGCCCAACGACGGCAAGCCGATGGCCATTGCCGTGATCTTCGAGCGCTGGAAACATGATGACGGCAGCGAATTGCTGACCTTCGTGATGGTGACGACGCCACCGAACCCGCTGATCGCCAAAATCACCGACCGCATGCCCGCTGTGATACAGCGAAGCGACTGGGCCATGTGGCTCGGCGAAGAACCTGCGAGCCTTGAACAGATCAAGGCTATATTGCTCCCCCAGGAGGGTGACTGGTCCATGGAGCCGGAAAAGAAGCCCAAGCAGCCGAGCCTGTTTTAGTCTGGCGATAGGAGCCCGCATGAGCACCGACACCGAAGTCACCGTCATCCGCGAAACCCATCAGGGCAAATACCAGGTCGAAGCGAAGGCGGGCGGCGCGGTTCTCCTGATCGACGAGCCGGTCGCGGCCGGCGGCCTGGGCTCGGGCCCCAATCCCTACAATCTTCTCAGCGCCGCGCTGGGCGCCTGCACCACCATGACCATCCGCCTCTATGCCGAACGTAAGGGCTGGCCGCTGACCGACGTGCACACGGCGGTACGCCACAGCCGCGCCGGGCTGCAGGCCAGGGATACGTTCGAACTCGATATCGCGCTGGACGGCGCGCTGGATGACACCCAGAGGGCGCGGTTGATGGAGATCGCCGACCATTGCCCGGTGCACCTGACCCTGGCACGCGGCTCGGACGTGCGGGCCGCCCTGTTGCCGGGGTCCGCGCCGCCGGAACGGCTCCAGGCCGGTGGCGGCCACATCGCCTGCATGGTGGAAGCCTGCGCCGATTAGGTCACTTGGCCCTACGGTTCACTTGGTCAGCGCGCTGGTGGCCAGATAGACGACATGGCTGCGGTAGCGCGCGGCATCCCAGCCCAGGCCCGGCACCAGTTCGGCCCAGACCGCCAGCGAGGTCAGGGTGAAGAGCAGGTCGGCCGCGGCCGCCGGCGACAGATGCGGGCTGAGCGCCCCTTCCTCTCGAAAACGCTCGGCCAGTCTGCGGCAGGCGACCATCCGGCTGGCATCGCCCGGGTTCTCGCCCAGCCTGCGGGCTAGCGGCCAAGCCTTGGGATGCTCCTCGGCCAGCAGTCCGACCAGGGCGGTGAGGGTGGCCCGGGCGCTGGGGGCCTCGGCCGGGGCACGGGTCGCTGCCGCCGCCAGATGCTCGGACAGCGCCGCCAGCAGCGTGGCCCGGTTGGGGAAGTGGAGATAGACGGCCTGGCGGGAAAGGCCGGCCTTGGCGGCGACCTCGCCCATGGTGCAATCGGCCCGCGCATCGGCCGCACAGGCCAGCGCGGCCGCCAGGATTCGGGCGCGGGTATCGACCGTACTTGACACTATGTAAAGCATGTTTGGGTCATGACTTTACAATATGTAAAGCATGGCAGGAAAGCAAGCTTTCCGCGGCTTATGTCGCGTCATGGAAGATTATGCCCAAGGTATGGCGCTGCCCGTTTAGCAGGCGGCTGCCCCCGTGACGCATCTTGGCCTGATAGTCGCCCCGGCTGCCTTTGACCGGCCGGCTGTTCACCGCGAACACCACCCCGTCGCCCTTGGCCAGCGGCACCACCATGGCGCGGGACTGCTGGCGGGGCCGCTGCTCGGTCAGCACGAACTCCCCGCCGGTAAAGCCGGCGCCCGGCTGGGCCAGCAGCACTGCCACCTGCAGCGGGAAGAGCTCCGCGCCGTAAAGGTCCTGGTGCAGGCAGTTATAGTCGCCCGGTCGATAGCGCAGCAGAAGCGGGGTGGGCCGCGTCTGGCCGGCGGCATGGCAGCGGGCCAGAAAGTCGGCATGGGCTTCCGGGAAGCGCTCCGTCCGTCCCAGCCGCGCCTGCCAGCCATTGGCGATGGCCGCGAGGGGCGGGTAGAGGCCGGTGCGCATATTTTCGACGGCGCCGGGCAGGGGATAGGCGAAATAGCGATACTCGCCCTTCCCAAAACCATGCCGGGCCATCACCACCCGGCTGCGGAACAGGCCGTCCTGGTCATACATCCGGGCCAACGCGTCGCAGCCGCTGGCGCTGACCAGCCCCGGCAGGATCGCCCAGCCCTGTTCATCCAGTTCGGCGCCGATGCGCTTCCAGTCCTGCTTGCTCATGCGAGGATGTTAGCCGCTTTGCGCGAGGGCGCGCCTCCCATATCCTGCGTTCAAACTCAGGAAGCGTCATGGCAACAATCTACGGTATCAAGAACTGCGATACGATGAAGCGTGCCCGTACCTGGCTGGAGGCGCACAAGGTCAATGCCGACTTCCATGACTACAAGGCTTCGGGGATCGACAAGCCGACCCTGGAAGGCTGGGCGAATAAAGTGGGTTGGGAAGTTTTGCTCAACCGCGGCGGCACCACCTTCAAGAAGCTGCCCGATGCCGACAAGGAAGGGCTGACCGAGAAAAAGGCCATTGCCCTGATGCTGGCCCAGCCTTCGATGATCAAGCGCCCGGTGCTGGACGCCAAAGGCAAGCTCACCGTCGGCTTCAAGCCGGACGACTACAAAAAGCTGTTCGCTTAAGCCGCCGCGCAGGCCATCATCGCCGCGCTCTAGGCGCAATGCTTTCATGCAGACGTGTTGCTTGCCCCGGCGCCGCACTGTGTCAGCATTATCTTGGGATTTCGGGGATCGTGCGATGAAACTGATCGGAATGCTGGATTCGCCTTATGTGCGCCGGGTTGCGGTATCGCTGAAGGTATTGGGCCTGCCGTTCGAACTGGACCAGCTGTCGGTGTTCCGCAACTTCGAACAGTTCTCCGCCATCAATCCGGTGGTGAAGGCGCCGACCCTGGTGACCGATGACGGCACGGTGCTGATGGAATCCAGTCTGATCCTGCAACATATCGCGGAAATTGCGCCGCGCAGCCTGATGCCCAAGGGCGCCGCCCATACACGCGCGCTGCGCCAGGTCGGCTTGGCGCTGGTGGCCTGCGAGAAAAGCGTTTCCATCGTGTATGAACTCAATACGCGGCCTGCCGAGAAGCAGCATCAGCCCTGGCTGGACCGGGTGGTGGGTCAGCTTCGCCACGCCTATTCCGCGCTGGAAGCGGAAATCCCGAATGATTGGTTCGGCGGCGAAGACTTGATGCAGCCGCAGATCACCACCGCGGTGGCATGGCGCTTTACCCAGCACACCTCGCGGGGCCGCCTCGCGGCGGCGGAATTTCCCAGGCTAGCGGCGCTGTCGGTCCGGGCAGAATCACTGCCGGCCTTCCGCGAAACCAACTTCACCGAAGCGGTGTTTGGCCCGGCCAAATAATGCGTGCCCAGGGCGCCGATTAGTGGGCGGCCGCGTAGGCGCCCACTAGGTGTAGACTTGGGTATAGAATGGGGCACGCGCGCGCGAGTCGTGCCTGTGAGCAGTTGGCCAAGTGGCTTGAACACATGGTGCGCAATCGGTTGATTGCTCGCCCGCCGACGCTGAAGCACAGGACCGATGGAACAGGAAGCCTACCGCCACGTCCCATACGATATCGACATCGAGCAGGCGCTGCTCGGTGCGATCCTGGCGGACAACCGGGCGATGGAGCGTGCCAGTGCGCTGATCAAGCCCGAGCATTTCTACGATCCGCTGCATGGCCGCATCTTCGAGACCATGACGCAGATGATCGAGCGCGGCGGGGTTGTCGTCACGCCGCTGACCCTGCATGCCACCATGAAGTCCGATCCCGGCGTGATTGAGACCGGCGGCCAGGCCTATTTCGATGCCTTGCGTGCCGCGGCGCCGGCCATCCCCAATATCCGGGACTTCGGCAACATCCTGGCCGACCTGTATGTGCGGCGCAGCCTGATCCGCATTGGCGAGGATATCGTCAACACCGCCTATGACGCGCCCACCGAAAAGACCTCGAAAGACCAGATCGCCGAGGCTGAAAAGGCGCTGTATGCGGTGGCCGAGACCAACAAGTACGGCGAAGGCGCGCTGGATTTCCACGAAGCGCTGCGCCTGGCCGTGGAATCGGCGGAAAAGGCCCATGCCCGCGGCGGGCGCATTTCCGGCGTCACCTCCGGCTTCACCGATATCGACAGTCTGCTCGGCGGTTTGCAGCCCTCGGATCTTCTGATCCTGGCCGGGCGTCCCGGCATGGGCAAGACGGCGCTGGGCACCAACATGGCCTTCCATTGCGCCAAGCAGTACATGCGCGACCTGGAAAGCAATGCCGAATATCCCAGCGGTACGCCGGTGCTGTTCTTCAGCCTGGAAATGGCGGCCCAGCAGCTCTCGGCGCGTATTCTTTCGGAACAGGCCGAGCTGGAAATGTGGAAGATCCGCAACGGCAAGTTCAGCGAGAGCGAGTGGGAGAAATTTGTCCTCACCATGCAGGACCTGTCCAGCCTGCCGCTCTATATCGACGATTCCGGCGGCATCTCCATCGCCCAGATCGCGGCGCGCGCCCGCCGCATGAAGCGCGAAAAGAATATCGGACTTATTATTATTGACTATCTCCAGCTGGTGGAGCCGTCGCGCCGCCACGAAAACCGGGTGCAGGAAATCACCGAAGTCACCAAGGGTCTCAAGACCCTAGCCAAGGAACTGAACGTGCCGGTCCTGGCTTTGTCGCAGCTGTCGCGCGGCGTGGATGCGCGCGACGACAAGCGCCCGGTGCTGTCGGACTTGCGCGAATCCGGCTCCATCGAACAGGACGCCGACGTGGTGATGTTCGTGTACCGCGAGGAATATTACCTGAAATCGCGCGAGCCCGAGCCTGGCAGCGCCGAACATGCCAAGTGGATGGAAAAGCTGGAACGCGCCACCAACCGCGCCGAAGTGCTGGTGGAAAAGCACCGCCACGGCGCCACCCGCGCCATCGATCTGGTGTTCGAAGGCATGTATACCCGCTTCAGCAACATGGCGAGCGACGGCTATACGCCGCCGGGTTGATCAGCCGGCCGTTTTCATTGCGACGAACCTTGCCCCGCCAAGCAGCGCCACGATCTGGCGGGGGATCAGCCTCAGGTCATAGAGAAAGCGCACCAGCTCCCGCTTTACATAAGCGAGGCCAAAGGTGCGCAAACCCTTGCGCGTGCCTTCGATGTCCGACTTGGCGCCGACAAACTGTTCCTGCCGCGCGATGGCAGGCAATAGCTGCCAGGGCGACAGGGATTCGAACAAACTGGAATTGTTGGGATTGAACAGCAGGTGATCCACCGGCAGATCGAAGCTTGTCTGATCGAGCAACAGCCTGGCCGCGGCGCGGTTCAGGATGTACGCCGCGGCGCCGGTATGGCGCGACAGCATCCGGCCCATCTGGAAATTCCCAACGCTCTTCATGTCTGTCAGCAGCACGCGCTGGCCGGGCGGGCCGTAATGCTCCAGCTTCACCATGGCCGCGCCGTCCGGAATCCAGGCATCGTTGGCGAGAAACGCACCGGCCGCCCTGGACAGCACCACATCGTCTTCCAGGAATGCGGCATGGGCATCGGGCCCGGCCAGGAACAATTCCCAGGCGGCGCGATGCGACAGCAGGCATGCCTTGTCGCCGCGTGGGATCTCGCCCAGCGGCCCGCCTTGCGCAAACCAGCGGTCCAGCGTCTGCGGCGGGGCGGCGGCGGCATCGCACGCTTCCACCCGGTCCAAGACAAGGCCCAGCGCCGCGCCTTGCGCGGTCATGGCCGCAAGCCGGTCGGGCCGCCGTCCCAAGTTGATCAGGTAGGTCTGCATGACACTGGCGTTAGCATTTTTGCCCATTTTCCGCCATTAACCCGCTGACTTGCCGGGGTTTTGGCCCTGTTTTTCCTGCTGCCACGCTTCTATATGGTGGGGACGCGGGAAGCGTTTGACGGATACCAGCTTTTGGCCAGCGATTTAGCCCTGACGCACCCGTTTTTGCGTCCCGGAACAGGTCCCCTGGGGCCCGAGGAACAGCGCCGTGCGGCCAGGTCCAAGGCCGTCTCCACGGCGGTCACCACGCTGCTGCATGTCCTGTTCTTCTTCTTCTTCGTGCTGGCGGTGCACCCCTTCGACATGAAGAGCCGGCCGCTGATCGAGACCATCCTGACCTTGACCCTGCCCGGCAACAACCGCCCGCCGCCCGAGAAGCCCATCAATCCGGAAATCCTCACCGAGGCGCCGCCACGCATGCTGGCGGCGCCCATCGTGGTGCCCAAGCCGCCGCCGATTCAGAAAGAGGAAGACACCAGGACCAATGGCGGACAGCCCGGCGACATATTGGGTGCGGTGGGCCGCTCGCTGGCCTGCGATGCCGGCAGCTGGGAGCATCTGACCAGTGCCGAGCGCGAGCGTTGCGGCCTGTATCCTTGGCGCGGCATGCGGCTGCCCAATGGCACCCTGGTGATGGTGCCGCGCAGTGTCCTGCCCCGCCTGAAGGAAGCGCCTGACACCCAGTTCGGGATCAATACGGGCCAGGACCGCATCGGCGCCGATGTCCGCAACGGCATCATTCCGGGGCAGGGCGGCTGTCCCATCCTGCAGAACACGCCCTGCATGCATGTGTCCCCGGGCATGCGGTCCGCGACAGGCGATAATTGATGGACGCCAAGCTTGCCGCCCGCCATCCTGACCCCATGACGGAGGGGAATGATTTCCAGGCGGCGCGCCTGACCGTGCGCCTGCCGGCCATTATCGCCAACTACCGCACCTATCGCCGCATGGCCGGGCCCACGGCGGTGGCGGCGGTGGTGAAGGCGGATGGCTATGGCCTGGGCGCGGAGAGAATCGCGCCGGCGCTGGCGCAGGCCGGATGCGATTCCTTTTTTGTGGCGCGGCTGGAAGAAGCCATCGCCTTGCGCAAGTCCGTGCCGCAGGCGCGCATCTTCGTGCTGGATGGCGCCGATGCCGATGCGGTGCCGGCGCTGATCAGCCATCGCCTGACGCCGGTGCTCAACAGCCTGGGCCAGATCGCGGCCTGGGGCGCGGCGGCCGGTGTCGGCACTTCGAAGCTGGATGCGGTGCTGCATGTCGATACCGGCATGAATCGCCTGGGCCTGCCGGGCGACGAACTCGCCATCCTGTCGGGCGAACATGCAAGGCGCCTTGCCGGCATCAACCCGGTTCTGGTGATGAGCCACCTGGCCTGCAGCGACGAGCCGTCCAACCCGATGAATGGCGAGCAGCTGTCGCGCTTCAAGCAGGCGCTGGCCATGCTGCCGCCGGCGCCCGCCAGCCTGGCCGCCAGCCATGGCGCGATGCTGGGCATGGAATATCACTTCGACCTGGTGCGGCCGGGCGTAGCGCTGTACGGCGCCAATCCGCAGGCGCAGGAAGGCACCGGCAAAGGTGCGGCGAACCTGATGCAGACCGCCGCGGTGCTGACCGCCAAGGTGCTGCAGGTCCGCCGAATTGACTCAGGGGCGAGCGTTGGCTACGCAGCCACGTTCCGCGCAAAAAGGCCCACCATGATCGCCACCGTGGCGCTCGGATATGCCGACGGCATGCCTCGCACATTGTCGGGCAAGGGCGTGGCTGTGCTTGGCGGCGTGCGTGTACCCTTTGTGGGGCGCGTCTCGATGGACACGATCACCCTGGATGTCAGCGTCCTGGCCGCGCCGCCGCGCATCGGCGACGAGGCGGAGCTGCTGGGCGAGACGCTGGGCCTGGGCGAAGTGGCGGCAAGCGCCGGCACCAACGAATATGAGATACTCACCCGGCTGCACCGGGTGCCGAGGGCATACGAGCAATGAATATCTTCGCAAGGATCGGCCGCGCCGTGATGACGGTGCTGGCCCATATCGGCGCGCTGGCCCTGTTCACGGGCAAGGCGCTGGCCGGTATCGTCAGCCCGCCGATCTATTTCCGCCTGATCCTCATCCAGATCATGCGCATCGGCTACTACTCCCTGCCGGTGGTGGGCCTGACCGCCTTCTTCATGGGCGGTGTTCTGGCGCTTCAGATCTACCTGGGCGGCAACCGCTTCGGCGCCGAGGCCATCGTGCCCCAGGTGGTGGTGCTGGGCATCACCCGCGAGCTGGGCCCGGTGATCGCCGGCCTGATGATCGCCGGCCGTGTCGCCGCCGCCATCGCCGCCGAGATCGGCACCATGAAGGTGACCGAACAGATCGATGCCCTGACCACCCTGGCCACCAACCCCATCAAGTATCTGGTGGCGCCGCGCATCGTGGCGGCAGTGGTCTCCATGCCCATCCTCACCCTGATCGGCGACAGCATCGGCGTGATGGGCGGCTATGTCGTCTCGGTTTACAGCCTGGACTTCAACGGTTCGGCCTATCTCAAGAACACCTGGGATTTTGCCCATAACGACGACATCACCTCCGGCCTGATCAAGGCGGCGGTGTTCGGTTTCATCGTGGCGCTGATGGGCTGCTACAATGGCTTCAATTCCAAGGGCGGAGCGCAGGGCGTGGGCAACGCCACCACCTATGCGGTGGTATCGTCCTCGATCCTGATCCTGGCCGCCGACTATGTCCTGACCGCGTTGCTGTTCCACAAATGACCACACCCAAGATCCAACTGATCGGCGTCAAGAAGCGGTTCGGCTCCAAGGTCGTGCTGGACGGCGTCGACCTGACGGTCGAGCCGCGATCCTCGCTGGTAATCATCGGCGGTTCGGGCACCGGCAAGTCGGTCACCATCAAGTCCATCCTGGGCATCATCCGCCCGGACGAGGGCACCATCCTGGTGGATGGCGAGGACATCACCCACATCAACGGCGCGGCGCGCGACCGGGTGATGAAGAAGTTCGGCATGCTGTTCCAGGGCGGCGCCCTGTTCGACAGTCTGCCGGTCTGGGAAAATGTCGCCTTCGGACTGATCCAGGGCCGCGGCATGGCCCGCGCCAAGGCGCGCGACATCGCGATAGAGAAACTCGCCAAGGTCGGGCTGACGCAGGACGTCGCTTTCCTGTCGCCATCCGAATTGTCCGGCGGCATGCAGAAGCGCGTGGGCCTGGCCCGCGCCATCGCCGCCGATCCGGAGATCATCTTCTTCGACGAGCCGACCACGGGGCTTGACCCCATCATGGCCGATATCATCAACGACCTGATCGTCTCCACGGTGAAGGATGTCGGCGCCACGGCCCTGTCCATCACCCATGACATGACCTCGGCGCGGAAAATCTCCGACAAGATCGCCATGCTCTATGGCGGCAAGATCATCTGGCAGGGCCCGACCAGCGGCATCGACCATAGCGGCAACCCCTATGTCGACCAGTTCATCCACGGCAAGGCCGAAGGCCCAATCAAGATGGCCGTGAAGGCGTAGGTGGCGTTCCTCGAACCCGTCACGCTCAAAGGCCGCCACGCGCGGCTGGTGCCGCTGAGCCACGATCATCGCGATGCGCTGTGCGAGGCGGTGCGCGACGGCGAGCTGTGGAAGCTCTGGTACACCGCCATCCCGTCGCCCGAGGGCATGAAGGCGGAGATCGATCGCCGCCTGGGTTTACAGGAAAAAGGCAGCATGCTGCCTTTCACCGTGCTCAATGCCGACAAGGTGTCGGTCGGCATGACCACTTACATGAACATCGACGCGGCCAACCGGCGGCTGGAGATCGGCTCAACCTGGTATCGCAAATCCACCCAGCGCACCGGGCTGAACACCGAATGCAAGCTGATGCTGCTGACCCATGCCTTCGAGGACAAGGACTGCATCGCGGTGGAGTTCCGCACCCATGTGTTGAATACCCAGAGCCGGCGCGGCATCGAGCGGCTGGGCGCAAAACTGGACGGCACCCTGCGCAGCCATGCCATCATGCCGAATGGCACCATCCGCGACACGGTGGTCTACTCCATCACCGCCCCGGAATGGCCGATGGTGCAAAGCCACCTCAACTGGCAGCTGCAAAAGCCCCGGTCCTGAAGGATTTTTCGGCCGCTTGACGCCCGTGGTATAAGGGAATCATGGCAAAAACCGCGTCCTATGTCTGCCAGTCCTGCGGCGCGACCCATGCCAAATGGTCGGGCAAGTGCGAGGCCTGCAACGCCTGGAACACCATTGTCGAGGAAGGCGTCGCCCCGCCCTTGGGCAGCGGCGCCTCGCGCCGGGTGAAGGGCCGCGCCATCACCTTGGAAGACCTCAAGACCGAGGACGCGCCTCCCCAGCGCCGTCCCACCGGCATCAACGAGTTCGACCGCGTCACCGGCGGCGGACTGGTGCCGGGTTCCGCGCTGCTGGTCGGCGGTGATCCGGGTATTGGCAAGTCCACCATCATCCTGCAGGCGCTGGGCAAGTACGCCCAGAATGGCGGCCATGCCATCTACATCTCCGGCGAAGAGGCGATGGCGCAGGTGCGCATGCGTGCCGCCCGCATGGGTCTGGCCGATGCGCCGCTGATGCTGGGCGCCGCCACCTGCGTCGAAGACATTCTGGCCACCCTGGAAAAGGGCAAGCCGCCGGCCATCATCGCCATCGATTCCATCCAGACCTTGTGGACCGGCGCGCTGGATGCGGCGCCCGGCACCATCGCCCAGGTGCGCACCGCCAGCTTCGACCTTGTCCGCTATGCCAAGGCTTCGGGCGCGGCGCTGATCCTGGTGGGCCATGTGACAAAAGACGGCCAGATCGCCGGCCCCAAGGCGGTGGAGCATCTGGTGGATGCGGTGCTCTATTTCGAGGGCGAGCGCGGCCATCATTTCCGCGTGCTGCGCGCCACCAAGAATCGCTTCGGCGCCACCGACGAGATCGGCGTGTTCGAGATGACCGGCACGGGGCTCGCCGAAGTCGCCAATCCCTCGGCGCTGTTTCTGGGCGACCGCAAATCCGCCTCGCCCGGCACCGCGGTGTTCGCGGGGCTGGAAGGCACCCGGCCCTTGCTGTGCGAAATCCAGGCGCTGGTGTCGCCCACCAGTTACGGTACGCCGCGCCGTGCCGTGGTGGGGTGGGATACCGGGCGCCTGGCCATGATCCTGGCGGTGCTGGACGCCCGCGCCGGGGTTGGAATCGGCGCCTCCGATGTCTATCTGAACGTCGCGGGCGGGCTGAAGATCGGCGAGCCCGCCGCCGACCTAGCGGCAGCCGCCGCGCTGGTGTCATCCTTTGGCGGAGAGCCCTTGCCGCGCGACTGCGTGTTTTTCGGGGAAATTTCCCTGTCCGGCGACATCCGGCCGGTGCCCCAGGCCGATGCCCGGCTGAAGGAGGCCGCCAAGTTGGGCTTCAAGACCGCTTTCGTACCCGCCGGCACCAAGGCCGGCGCGGCGGGCCTGACGTTAACCGAGATTACCAGTGTCGCGGACCTGCTCAGATTCGCTCCTGAGCCCCAGCCCCGGCGTGCTAAACTCGAATCATGAACCTGTCGGTCTCCTTCCTCGACTGCCTGATCGTGCTGATCATCATCGTGTCGGCCGGCTATGCGGCGTGGCGCGGGTTCCTTTGGGAAACACTGACGGTCTTCGAATGGGTGGCGGCTGCCTTTGCCTGCCTCTATTTCGGCCCCTATGTGATCCCGCTCACGCTCGGCCTGGTGGACCAGTCCTGGCTGGCGTCGCTGCTGGCCTATGCCGCCGTGTTCCTGGCGGTGTTCATTCCCTTTGCCTTCATGAGCCATCGTTTCAGCAAGAGCGTGAAGAATTCCCCCATCGGCCCGCTGGACCGCGCCGCCGGCGTCGCCTTCGGCGTGGTGCGGGGCATGGTGCTGGTCGGGCTGGCCTATCTGGCCTTCACCTATTTCGTGCCCATCCGCCAGCATCCGCACTGGGTGACCGAGGCGCGGCTGCTGCCGGTGGTGCAATCCACCGCCGATGTGCTGCTGTCGGTGGTTCCCGATCATCCCAAGGATTATGACTACGGCCGCCACGAGGTCGTGCGCCAGGCGCCGCCGCAGGTTGAGCAAAAAACCGCCACGCCGGCCCCAGACCTGTCACCCCGCCATGACCCCATGGCAGAGCTGATCCGCGAAAACGGAAAAGCCAGTAGTGTCCCCAAAACCACGCGGGAACCGCTGCAGCAGAAGAGCGCAGCCAAGGCCACGAAAACCTATGGCGCGGGTGACCGCCAGGCGCTAGACAAGCTCGTGGAGACCGGCGGAAACGGCAACCGATGACCGGCCATAGCGATCATATGTGGAACGACGATACGCTGCATGAAGAGTGCGGCGTTTTTGGCATTTTTGACCACGCCGATGCGGGCGCGCTTTCGGTGCTGGGACTGCACGCCCTGCAGCATCGCGGCCAGGAAGCGGCCGGTATCGTTACCCATCACGAAGGCCATTTCATCGCCGAACGCCATCCGGGCTTGGTGGGCGACGCCTTCGGTCGTGGCTCGCAGGCGGCGCGCAACCTCAAGGGCCGCGTCGCCATCGGCCACAACCGCTATTCCACTGCCGGCGGCAGCCGCGCGTCCAATATCCAGCCGATCTTTGCCGATCTGGCGGGCGGCGGGCTTGCGATCGCCCATAACGGCAACCTGACCAACGCCCACACCCTGCGCCAGGAACTGGTGGGGCAGGGCGCGATCTTCCAGTCGACCTCCGACACCGAGACCATCGTTCACCTGACGGCGCGCAGCCCCAAGCAGCGCATCGTCGAAAAGCTGATCGACGCACTGTGCCAGGTGGAAGGCGCCTTTTCGCTGGTGGCGCTGACCAGCAAGAAGGTGATCGGCGTGCGCGATCCCAATGGCGTGCGTCCGCTGGTGATGGGCAACCTGGATGGCGCGACCATCTTCGCCAGCGAGACCTGCGCCCTGGACATCATTGGCGCGGAGTATGTGCGCGACGTGAAGCCCGGCGAGATGGTTGTGGTGGACAAGGATGGCATCCACAGTCACTTCCCCTTCAAGCCCCAGCAGCACCGCTTCTGCGTGTTCGAATACATCTATTTCGCGCGGCCCGATTCCACCCTGGAAGGCCGCAACGTCTATGAGGCGCGCAAGAATATCGGCGCGGTGCTGGCGCAGGAAGCGCCGGTCCAGGCCGACATGGTCATCCCGGTGCCCGACAGCGGCGTTCCGGCGGCGCTGGGCTTTGCCAATGCCGCCAGCATTCCGTTCGAGCTGGGCATCATCCGCAACCATTATGTCGGCCGCACCTTCATCGAGCCGTCCGATTCCATCCGCCACCTGGGCGTGCGGCTGAAGCACAACCCCAACCGCGCCATGCTCAAGGGCAAGAAGGTCGTGCTGGTGGACGATTCCATCGTGCGCGGCACCACCTCCAAGAAGATCGTGGCTATGGTGCGCGATGCCGGCGCCGCCGAAGTGCATTTCCGCGTCTCCTCGCCGCCCACCACCCATAGCTGTTTCTATGGCGTGGACACGCCCAACACCGACGATCTGCTGGCCCACAAGATGGATGTGGAGCAGATGCGCCGCTTCATCGGCGCCGACAGCCTGGCCTTTATTTCGATGAACGGCCTTTACCGCGCCATGGGCCAGGCCGAGCGCAACGCCAATGCGCCCAAATTCTGCGACGCCTGCTTCACCGGCGATTATCCCATCTCGCTGACCGACATCAGCGGCGGCACGCGGCAGCTTTCGCTGCTGGCGGACGTCGCCTAGGAACGCCCTCATGCAACCCGGCGAAAAGCCTTCCCTGGAAGGACGCATTGCGCTTGTCACCGGCGCCTCGCGCGGCATCGGCCGCGCTTCGGCCATCGCACTGGCCAAGGCCGGCGCGCATGTGATCCTGGTGGCGCGCACCGTGGGCGGGCTGGAAGAAACCGACGACGAGATCCAAAAAGCCGGCGGCAGCGCCACCCTGGTGCCGCTGAACCTGCGCGACTTCGACGCCATCGACCGTCTGGGCGCCTCGATCTATGAGCGCTGGGGCAAGCTGGACGCCTTGCTGGGCAATGCCGGGGTGCTGGGACAGCTGACGCCGCTGGCGCATCTGGAACCCAAGACTTTCCAGGAAGTGATGGAGGTCAACGTCACCGCCAACTGGCGCCTGATCCGTTCGCTCGATCCGCTGCTGCGCCAGTCCGATGCCGGGCGCGTGCTGTTCGTCACCTCGGGCGCGGCGCGCAAGCATATCCCCTTCTGGGGCGCCTATGCCATGTCCAAATCGGCGCTGGAGATTTTGGCGCTGACCTATGCGGTGGAGTGCGAGCCCACCAACATCAAGGTCAATCTGCTCAATCCGGGCCCGATGCGCACCCTGATGCGCAAGAAGGCGATGCCCGGTGAAAATCCCGAAGATCTGGTCAAGCCGGAAGAGATGGCCTTCAAGGTCGTCGAGATGCTGTCGCCCAGCTACGCGCTGAACGAGACGATTATAAACTTCCAAAAGTGAGCGTCAGCGCTTCTTTGGCGCGTAGGGGTTCTTGCTGTTGCGCACCGAAAAGCGCAGCGGCGTGCCCTTGAGGTTGAATGCCTCGCGCAACCCGTTCGACAGGTAGCGCAGATAAGCCTCGGGCAGCGCGTCCAGCTGGTTGCCGAACAAGGTGAAACTGGGCGGCCGGGCCTTGCGCTGGGTCATGTAGCGGATACGCACCCGGCGGCCACTGATCGCCGGGGTGGCTTGGCGCTGCAATGCTTCGCCTAGGAAGCGGTTCAGGGTGGCGGTG
>CAIUTH010000094.1 GCA_903902075.1 uncultured Alphaproteobacteria bacterium | reverse complement strand
TTTCTTGCCGGTGTTGGTCAGCACATGGCTGATGGTCATTTGCGGCTTGCCGGGCACCAGCTGCACGCTTTTGGCGTAACGATAGCTGTAGCCGGACTCCTGGTCCTTGAGGTCCTGGGCGAAGCGCGCGCCGGTCCTAGTGGATTTGAAGGTGCGGGTGCCTTCGTTCAGGACGGGCAGTGTGGGGAACTGGTCGTAGCGGTCCGAGGTGCGCTGGAAGATGCCGATGCCGGGTTTCAAGAAGCGCCCGCCCATGCCGGCTTCGTCAAAGCCGACGGCTGAGAATTCTTCCACCGGGCCGCTCATGTTGCAGCAGGAATGTTCGGTGGCCGGCGGGTATTTGCCGTTGTCCATCGGATCGGTGACGAAGCGGTCGAACCAGTAACTGCTGTAATCCTGGCCCTTGTAGGTGATGTGGAACACCACGCCCGCATGATCGAAGCGGGAGCCCCGGTTCAGCTCATTCTTGCCCGGTGGAAACACGCGCGCGGACAGGATGCCGTTGGAAATGTCGACATGTGCGAAGGTTTCGACCTCCGCGGCCGGCTGGGTGCCGGGCACCGGCGCGGTCTGGGCGCTTGCGGTACCGCAAGCGACCATCAGCAGAGCAGCGGCCAGCGCTGCGCGGCGCATCTTAGCCCTCGCCCGGGCCGAAATAGTCATAGGTGTAGGTCCAGCGCTTGGTCTGGCCCGGCTTCAGCGAGATGGCGATATAGGGCTCCCAGCTGAAGGTGGTGCGGATGGACCAGAAGTTGATCTGGGAGAGCGGCTGGTCGGCGCGGATGCGCTGGCCGAAGCCGGTCTTGGTGTTCACCACCTTGAAGTCGTAATCGCTGGCGGATGCCCCGAAGCCGGTGAAGGGTGAGGTGACGCTTTCGCCTTCCTTGACGGCGCGCAGATACTGGAGCGTCTTGCCATTGACCGAGGCGGCATCAGCGGCCAGCGGCTTGCCGGCCACCAGGGTGAAGGGCGCGGTCAGCTCGACATTCTCGTTGCCTTCGCTGAGCGACAGGAAGTTGTGGCAATAGACGGAGGTCTCGAGGTCCTTCTTGCCGGTGTTGGTCAGCACATGCTCGATTTGCATCTGCGCCTTGCCGGGGATCAGCTTCACGGTCTTGACATAGCTGTAGCCCCAGCCGGTTTCCTTGTCGTTCAGCTTCTGGGTCAGGCGCACGCTGGTTTTGGTGGCGCTGTAGCCGCGCGTGCCTTCGTTCAGCACGGGATAGGAATGGACGAAGACATACGGATCGGTGTCGCGCTTGAGGATGCCCACGCCGATCTTCAGGAACTTGCCGCCCATGCTGGCCTCGTTGAAGCCGATGGCGGTGAATTCTTCCGACGGGCCGGCGGCGCCGCTGGCGGTGGAGACGGTGACCTGGCCGTTTAGCCAAGCAAAGTCATGCACGGCGGGCGAATAGCTGGAGAACCAGTACTGGCCATAGTCCTGCCCCTTGTAGGTGGCGTGCGCCACGACGCCGGCACGGTCAAAACGGGTGCCGCGATAAAAGCCGCCTTCGCCCGGCAGATAGACCTTGGCCGAGACGATGCCGTTGGTGATGTCCTTGTGGGGTAGCCCGTCCAGGGTGCTGGCCGGGATGATGCTGGAAGCGGGCGGGGCAGGCGGGGTGGTCTGGG
>CAIUTH010000093.1 GCA_903902075.1 uncultured Alphaproteobacteria bacterium | reverse complement strand
TCCGGATTACATCCGGTTGATCGCCCAGGGTCGTTACGACGACGCCTACCTGGTGAACTGGGTCAGCAACGTCTTCCCGGGCGTGCTGGGCCGCACCTGCGACCGCCCCTGCGAGCCGGCCTGCCGCCGCGGCCGGGTGGAAGAAGTCACCAAGAAGGCCGAGCCGGTTGCAATCTGCCGCCTCAAGCGCGTCGCCGCCGACAACAAGGACGATGTTAAGTCGCGCATGCCCGCACTGCCGGCGCAGAAGAACGGCAAGCGCGTGGCGCTGATTGGCGCCGGGCCCGCTTCGCTGACCGTGGCGCGCGACCTGCTGCCGCTGGGTTACGAAGTCGTTCTGTATGACGGCGATGCCAATGCCGGCGGCATGATGCGCACGCAGATTCCCAAATTCCGCTTGCCCGAAACGGTGCTGGACGAGGAAGTGAATTACATCCTGGACCTGAAACCCGAGCTGCGGTTTGGCCAGAAGATCGCCTCGCTGAAACAACTGCTGGCCGAAAATTACGACGCCGTCTTTGTCGGCTGCGGCGCACCGCGCGGACGCGAACTGGATATTCCCGGCCGCAAGGAAGCCGGCGCCAACATCCATATCGGCATCGACTGGCTCGCTTCCGTTTCCTTCGGCCACACCACCAAGATCGGCAAGCGCGTGATCGTGCTGGGCGGCGGCAACACCGCCATGGACTGCTGCCGCACCTCGCGCAGGCTGGGCGGCGAGCAAGTCAACGTCGTGGTGCGCTCGGGCTTTGGCGAGATGAAGGCCAGTCCATGGGAAAAAGAGGACGCGATGCATGAAGGCATCCCGATCCACAATTTCCTGGTGCCGGCGGAATTCCTGCACACCGGGGGCAAGCTGACCGGCGTGCGCTTTCAGAAGGTCAAGGCGGAAACCGATGCCAAGGGCCGCCGCAACCTGGTGCCGTCCGGCGAGCCGGACGTGGTGATGGAATGCGATGACGTGCTGGTGGCGGTGGGCCAAGAAAACGCCTTCCCCTGGATCGAGCGCGACATCGGACTGGAGTTCGACAAATGGGACATGCCCAAGGTCAGCCCCGTCACCTTCCAGTCCACCAACCCCAGGGTTTTCTTCGGCGGCGACGCGGCGTTCGGCCCCAAGAACATCATCTGGGCGGTGGCACATGGCCATGACGCCGCCATTTCCATCGATCTTTTGTGCCAGGGCATGGATGTGGGCCAGCGCCCGCCGCCGATGGTCAACCTGTCCAGCCAGAAGATGGGCATCCATGAATGGAGCTATGACAACGACATCTCCAACGATCACCGCTTCAAGGTGCCCCACGCGCCCATCGAGAAAACCCTGAAAGATGTGAAGCTGGAAGTGGAGCTGGGCTTCGACATCCAGCAGGCCTTCGCGGAAGCCGAGCGCTGCCTGAACTGCGACGTCCAGACCGTATTCGACACGCCCAAATGCATTGAATGCGATGCCTGCGTCGACATCTGCCCCATGGACTGCATCACCTTTACCGCCAATGGCGTGGAAGAAGACCTGCGCCAGCGGCTGACCGCGCCGGCGCTGCATCCTGACCAGGACCTGTATGTCTCCGCGGCGCTCAAGACCGGCCGCGTCATGGCCAAGGACGAGGACCTGTGCCTGCATTGCGGACTGTGCGCCGAGCGATGCCCCACCGGCGCCTGGGACATGCAGAAGTTCCTGCTGAACGCGCCCAAGACGGGGTACGCATGTCACAAATAAAATCCGTCAATGATTTCGTGGTGAAGTTCGCCAACGTCAACGGCTCGGGCTCAGCCTCCGCCAATGAGATGTTTGCCCGCTCCATCCTGCGCATGGGTGTTCCGGTAACCTCGCGCAACATCTTTCCGTCCAATATCCAGGGCCTGCCCACCTGGTACGAGGTGCGCGTCTCCGGCAAGGGCTGGCTGGGACGGCGCGGCGGCGTCGACCTGATGGTGGCGATGAACCCCCAGACCTGGGACAAGGACGTCGCCTCCATCGATCCGGGCGGCTACCTGTTCTACGATTCCTCGCGGCCGATCCCGGCATCGAAATTCCGCGACGACATCAATATCATCCGCATGCCGCTGACGGAAATCAGCAATGCGGCGTACAAGGATCCGCGCCAGCGTCAGCTGTTCAAGAACATCATCTATATCGGCGCCCTCACCCAGCTTCTGGGAATCGAGATCGAGGTGCTGGAGAAGCTGATCGGCGAACAGTACAAGTCCAAAGAAGCCCTGATCGCGCCCAATCACCAGGCGCTGCGCATGGGCCATGATTATGCCCGCGATCACCTGTCGGACGCCTGCAGCCTGAAAGTCGAGCGCGCCAACGAAGTCGGCAAGCGCATCTTCGTCACCGGCAACGACGCGGCGGGCCTGGGCTGCGTATATGGCGGCGCCACGGTGGCAGCCTGGTATCCCATCACGCCGTCTACCTCCGTCGCCGAAGCCTTCGCCAAACATTGCCGCAAGTACCGGGTGGACAAGGAAACGGGCAAGAACAAGTTCGCCATCGTGCAGTCGGAAGATGAAATTTCCGCCATCGGCACGGTGATAGGCGCCAGCTGGAACGGCGCGCGCGCCTTCACCGCGACATCAGGCCCCGGCATCTCCTTGATGCAGGAATTCCTGGGACTGGCCTATTTCGCCGAAATTCCCGCCGTGATTATCGATGTTCAGCGTGGTGGACCGTCGACCGGCATGCCCACCCGCACCCAGCAGTCCGATCTTATGGTCTGCGCCTATGCCAGCCATGGCGATACCAAGCATGTGCTGCTGATACCGGAAGACCCGCGCGAACTGTTTGAATTCTGCGCCAAATCTTTCGACCTGGCCGAGCGGCTGCAGACCCCGATCTTTGTGCTGGAAGACCTGGATATCGGCATGAATGACTGGCTGTGTGAGCCTTTCACCTGGGACGACAAGCGGATCTATGACCGCGGCAAGGTGATGACCGCCGAAGAATTGGAAGCCGGCAAGACCTTCGGCCGCTATCTGGATGTGGATGGGGATGCCATTCCCTATCGCACCCTGCCCGGCACCCATCCCAGCAAGGGCGCCTACTTCACCCGCGGTTCCAGCCGCGACCGCTTCGCCAAATACAGCGAGGAAGGCGCGGTCTATCAGGACAACATGCAGCGGTTACTGCGCAAATTCGAAACCGCCAAATCATTGGTGCCGGCCCCGGTGATCGAAAAGGCCCGCGAGAAAGCCAAGTGCGGGGTGATCTATTTTGGCTCCACTGCGCCGGCCATGCGCGAGGCCCTTGCGGCCTTGGCCGCCGACGGCATCCACCTGGACACGATGCGGCTGCGCGCCTTCCCTTTCAGTGAGGCGGTGACAGATTTCATCAACGCTTACGACCAGGTCTTTCTGGTGGAACAGAACCGCGATGCCCAGATGCGCAGCCTCCTGGTCAATGAATGCGGCATCGATCCGGCGCGCTTCATTTCCATCCTGCATTATGACGGCCAGGTGATTACCGCTCGCTTCATCATCAACGCCATCGCCGAACGTATGTCGCTCACATCCAGGGAAGCCGCGGAATGACCTATATCGCCAAGCCCAAGCTGCGCCATCCCGGCATACCCGTGAACAAGCGGGGGTTCACCCACCGCGACTATGAAGGCTCGATCTCGACCCTGTGCGCCGGCTGCGGCCACGACTCGATATCCTTCGCCATCATACAGGCCTGCTTTGAGCTGAACATTGAGCCGCACCGTGTGGCCAAGCTGTCCGGTATCGGTTGTTCGTCCAAGACACCCGACTACCTGCTGGGCCAGAGCCACGGCTTTAATTCCGTGCATGGCCGCATGCCCTCGGTGCTGACCGGTGCCAACCTGGCCAACAAGGAACTGCTCTATCTGGGCGTGTCGGGGGACGGGGATTCCGCCTCGATCGGCCTTGGCCAGTTCGTGCATTGCGTGCGGCGCGGCGTGAACATGGTCTATATCACCGAGAATAATGGCGTGTATGGCCTGACCAAGGGCCAGTTCTCCGCCACCGCGGACAAGGGCTCCAAGAGCAAGGCCGGCGGCTTCAATGCTGACAGCCCGCTGGATCTGGTCAGCATGGCGCTGATGGTCGGCGCCACGTTCGTGGGCCGCAGCTTTTCGGGTGACAAGACGCAGATGGTGCCGCTGATCATGGCGGCGATGAGCCATCCCGGCCCCGCCTTCATCGATATCGTCAGCCCCTGCGTTGCCTTCAACAACCATGCCGGTTCGACCAAGGCCTATGACTTTGTCCGCGCCCATAATGAGGCGGTCAACCGGCTGGACATCATGGAGCCGCGCGAGGCCATCAAGGTCGAATACGCACCCGGCACCACCGAAGATGTGGCGCTGCATGATGGCTCCACCCTGAAGCTGGCCAAGCTGGCGGCCGATTACGATCCCTTCGACCGCATCGGGGCGATGAACTACCTGCAAAGCTGCGCCGCGGCCGGCGAGCTGGTGACCGGCCTGATCTATATGGACAATGGGCCCAAGGACATGCATGCCAACCTGAACACGGTGGACGCGCCCCTGAACCGCTTGTCCGAAAAAGAGCTCTGCCCGGGGTCCGCAGGACTGGCCGCCTATAACGCCGCCCATAGCTGAGGAACTTTCGAGATATTTCCTTCCAAAAGCGGCGCTGGTACAGTCCGGCGGGCTGTTGGGGAGATATTCCGTGAAAGGCAAACTGGCTGGCGCCACCGTGGTGCTGCTCTTGAGCTGTGGCATCGCTGCCGCACAGCCGGCACGGCGTATCGATACCCGCTTTGAGACCTTGAGCGCGGTGAAGGATTCCACCGCCGGCGTGGTTGGGCAACTGTCCGCAGAATTGGTGCGCAGCACGCCCGGTTTCGTCACCGCCGCCGGCATCAATGACCTGTACGTCGTGGCGGCCAGCAAGATCGCTCTGCAGCGCGCCCGCAGCCCTGCCGTGCGCGCCTTCGCCCGCCGGATGGTGGAAGCACATACCGCGGCAATCACAAAGCTGAAAAAGACGATCCGCTACAACAACGTCAACACTGCCATGCCAGGCGCGGTGGATACCCGCCGCCGGGTCATGCTGGACGATCTGCGCGGCGCCAGAGCCGAGAATTTCGACCATCGCTACATCGCCCAGCAGATCGCCGCCCACAAGGAGACCGACATCCTGATGCGCCGCTATGCCAAGGTCGGCAAGATCAATGCGATGCGGGATTTCGCCGCCGCCTCCGGCAAGGCCGAGGCCGGGCACCTTGCTTTGGCGCGGGCCACCGATCCCCGCAGACGCTAGTCCCCGCGCTAGCATCCCTTCGACATGAAAAGGGCGCAGGTCGTCAGACCAG
>CAIUTH010000092.1 GCA_903902075.1 uncultured Alphaproteobacteria bacterium | reverse complement strand
GCAGCCGGCGCAGGCGCCGGCCTGATCGCCGGAACCGCGGTCGGCGCCGACAATGCCCGCCATGCGGCGCGCGATGTCGAGGCCGATTATTCCCGCGCTTACTATGACTGCATGCACGAGGACGGTGGCCGCCAGGCTGCCGCCTATGACCGCCGGGACTATGGCGATTACGGTGACTATCCGCCGCCACCGCCTCCGCCGGGCTATTACCGGCCCTATGGTGCCCCCTATTACCCCTATTATTACGGTCCGGCCTACTACGGTCCGAGCTTCACGTTCGGCTTCGGCGGCGGCTGGGGCGGTCACCGGGGGTTTTACGGCGGCGGCTGGCGTCACCACTAACGCTTGTCTTTTGTCCTGTGGCGCCGTCGCGGGGTCGCTCAAGGGCTAAGTGTCCACATCGCTCCCCGCTCCTGGCCAGAGAACAAGATCCGGCGCGTTACAGGGAATTTTGCTTAGAAACGGCCGGGACGGTATGGTCCCGGCCGTTTTTCTTTATCTGGACCGTCATGCCGCCCAAAACCAATCCCGCCAAGCTCAATCCGCTGCAGCTGCGCACCCTGACCCTGTTGCAGGCCATCGCGCAGATTCCCGATGCGTCCAAGCCGACGCCCGATGGCGACACCGCCATCACCGCTTTTCCCCATGCCCATGGCGATCACTTTCACCTGGGCGATGCCACGGTGCGCGGCAGCGACGCCACGGGGCTGGAAAATGAGAATGTGTGGAACGCGCTGGCCCGCAAGGGGCTGATCAAGTGCGCCTGGCCGAACGAGATCGCGCTGACCCTGGAAGGTGTTTCTTATGACACCGGCATCGCCGACCAGATCCTGCACAAGGGCGGCGGTCACTGAATGAACGCCAAGAAGAAACGCCGCCTGGCTTTTGCCGCCGCCCTGGTCGCGGTGGGCGCGATGCTGGCCGTGCTGATCCGTTATGGGCTCGGACAGAACATCATGTACTTCCACAGCCCCGCCGACGTGGCGGCGGGCCAGGTCGGTGAAGGCGTCGCCTTCCGTCTCGGCGGCTTGGTTGAAAAAGGCAGCGTTACGCACGGCGCCGGCGCCGAAGTGAAGTTCCGCGTCACCGACGGCAAGGGCAGCGTGCCGGCCGAATTCGTCGGTGTGCTGCCGGCCTTGTTCCGAGAGGAACAGGGCGTGGTCGCCACCGGTGCGATGGATGCGCATGGCACCTTCATCGCCAGTGAAGTGCTGGCCAAGCATGACGAGAAATACATGCCGCCTGAAGTCGTGGCAGCGCTGAAGAAAAGCGGCCGCTGGAAAGAAGGCACGGAATGACCGGCGAGTTGGGTCAGCTCGCCCTTTGCTTTGCGCTGGCGCTGTCGCTGGTGATGGCAGTTGCGGGGCTGATCGGAACCCGCACCGAGGCCAATACCGCCCGCCGCGTCGCCACCAGCTCGGCCCTGGGCTTCCTGGTCTTCATCGTGCTGGCGTTTGCCGCGCTGACCTATGCCTTCGTAACGTCGGATTTTTCCGTGGCGCTGGTGGCTGGCCACAGCCACACACTCAAGCCGCTGGTCTATAAAATCAGTGGCGTGTGGGGCAATCACGAAGGCTCCATGCTGCTTTGGGTGCTGGTGCTGGCGCTCTATGCGGGAATGGTCGCATTTTTGCAGCGCGGCGGTGAGCGCCTGACCAGCGGTGCGCTGGGCGTACAGGGCCTGCTGGCGGCGGCGTTCATCCTGTTCATCCTCTTCACGTCCAATCCTTTCCTGCGTCTGGACCCCGCGCCGTTCGAAGGCGCCGGCCTGACGCCATTGCTGCAGGACCCTGGCCTGGCGATGCATCCGCCCATGCTCTATGCCGGTTATGTCGGCCTGTCGGCGTCCTTCTCCTATGCCGCCGCCGCGCTGCTGGTCGGTGAGGCCGGCTGGGCGCGTGCCGCGCGGCCCTTCATGCTGATCGCCTGGATCGCGCTGACCTGCGGCATCGCGCTGGGCAGCTGGTGGGCCTATTACGAACTGGACTGGGGCGGCTTCTGGGGCTGGGACCCGGTGGAGAATGCCTCGCTGATGCCCTGGCTGATCGCCACGGCGCTGCTGCATTCGGCGCTGGCCACGGAAAAAAGCGGCGCCTTCCGCACATGGACCCTGCTGCTGGCGATCGCCGGTTTCTCTATGTCGCTGATCGGCACCTTCCTGGTGCGCTCGGGCGTGTTGTCGTCGGTGCATGCCTTTGCCTCCGATCCCGCGCGCGGCTTCTTCATCATGGTGCTGATCGCGCTGGCCATCGGCGGGGCGCTGGCGCTGTTTGCCTGGCGCGCGCCGAGCCTGCAGGGCGGCGCGGCGTTCGAACCCGCCAGCCGCGAGACCGCGCTGTTGCTGAACAATGTGTTCCTGGTGGCGGCGTGTGCCTGCGTCTTTGCCGGCACGCTCTATCCCCTGATCCTGGATGCCCTGAACGGCACCAAGATCACGGTGGGCCCGCCTTATTATGTGATCACCTTCGCGCCCATTTTCTTTGCGCTGATGCTGCTGGTGCCATTCGGCCCGCAACTGGGCTGGAAGCGCGGCGATCTGAAAGCGGCGTGGCGTTCCTTGTATCCGGCGCTGGGTTTGGCCGCGATTGCTGCCATCGTGGTGCTGGCCATCGTCGCGCCGCGCACAATCGCCGCCACCGGCGCCTTCGCCGTCGCCGCCTGGCTGATCGGCGCTTCGATCATCGATGTGCGCAAACGCAAAGGCGCGCGCGCGTCTGCTTTTGCCGCCGCCCTGGCGCATGCCGGGCTTGGCATTACCTTGATGGGCGTGGCGGGCACCACTGCCTGGCGCAGCGAGGCGATCACTGTCGCGGCGCCGGGACAAAGCTTCACGGTGGGGCCTTACACCTTGCGCTTTGACGGGGTCAGCCGCGTGAAGGGCCCCAACTACATCGCCGACCGCGCTCATATCGCTGTGATGAACGACGGCAAGCCCGGCGCGGTGCTGCAGCCCGAGCACCGCCTGTATCCCGCCGAAGGCCAGGACATGAGCGACACCGCCATCCGCACCACCGGCCTGCGCGATCTTTATCTGGCGCTGGGCGATGAGCGGGACGATGGCCGCTTTGCCTTGCGCGCCTATGTCTCGCCGCTGGCGCCGCTGATCTGGATCGGCGGATTGATCATGGCGCTGGGCGGGATGCTGAGCCTGTGGGGCCGTCTGCGCGCGCCAGCGCGCGAACCCGTCGCCCCCGCGGTGGCCCAAGCCGCAGAATGAAGGCCTGCCGAATGAAAGCCGTCCTTGCTTTGCTGCTGCTGCTGGTGTCCGCGCTGGCGGCACCGGTCTTTTCCAACGCGGCCTCCGCTGCCGCCACGGCCGCCGACACGTTTTCGGATCCGGCGATGGAAGCGCGCGCCCGCAACCTGCAGCGCCAGTTCCGCTGTCTGGTCTGCGCCGGCGAGAATGTGGACGAGTCCGGTTCGCCCTTTTCCGCCGATGTGCGCCGCCTGATCCGCGAGCAGATCGCCGCTGGGCAAAGCGACGCCCAGGTCCAGGACTTCCTGGTGGCGCGCTATGGCGACGTCATCCTGATGAAGCCGCCGGTGCAGCCCGATACCTGGCTGCTCTGGCTGGCGCCCTTCCTGGTGCTGGGCGCTGGCGGTGCAGTGGCGTGGGTGGTGGTCAAAAAGGCTGCTGCCAGAAGCGCTTAAGAAATTACATAGTTGTAATCTCCCGGACGTAATTTGTCCATGTTATGCTTGTATCTCAGCCACGGCCCGGTCGGAAAAGACTGGCCACAAGGAGCCCCTATGCAGAATGACAACTCGCCCAAGTCGGGCATCTTTTCCCGCCTTCCCAAGCCTTCGCTGCGTCAGCGCCGCGTGGTCGCCATGAGCGGCGCCGCCGCCATCGTCGTGGTCGGTCTTGGCGCCTTCGCGCTGTTGCCCCCTGTACGTGCCGTTCAGGTCGCCGGCACCCCCACCATGGTCGCCGCCAATGAGAGCGATGCCCGCGCGCCGCGCATGCTGGAAAACAGCGCACCCTTCAGCTTCGCCGACCTGGTGGAGCGCGTCAGCCCGGCGGTGGTGACCATCAAGTCCGAAACCACCACCACCGAGAATGAAGGCGGCGACGACAATATTCCCGCGCCGTTCCGCGACCTGTTCAATCAGTTCGGCCAGGGCCAGAAGCAGCCCCAGCAGCCGCACAAGGCGCTCAGCGCCGGTTCGGGCTTCATCATCGACAAGGCCGGCTATGTCGTCA
Source organism: uncultured Alphaproteobacteria bacterium (assembly GCA_903902075.1). Classification (GTDB taxonomy): domain Bacteria; phylum Pseudomonadota; class Alphaproteobacteria; order Micropepsales; family Micropepsaceae; genus Rhizomicrobium. Next base: position 11,626 of record CAIUTH010000092.1, on the reverse strand, counting down.
CCAACAACCATGTGGTGGACGCCAGCAAGAAGATCACCGTCACTCTGCCGGACAAGCGCGAGTTCATCGCCAAGCTGGTGGGCACCGATCCGGTGACCGATGTCGCCCTTCTGAAGATCACATCCGACCGTCCGTTGCCGACCGTGGAGTTCGGCGACGACAAGCGGCTGCGCGTCGGCGACTGGGTGGTGGCGGTGGGCAATCCCTTCGGTCTGTCCAACTCGGTGACAGCCGGTATCGTGTCCTCGCTGGGCCGCAACAACATCGACTCCGCCCAGCAATATACCAACTTCATCCAGATCGATGCGCCCATCAACCGCGGCAATTCGGGCGGTCCGACCTTTGACCTGCGCGGTCAGGTGATCGGCATGAACTCGATGATCTTCTCGCCCTCGGGCGGCAGCGTCGGCATCGGCTTTGCCATTCCCGCCAGCCTGATTCATGACGTGATCGACCAGCTCAAGACCAAGGGCAAAGTCTCCCGCGGCTATCTGGGCGTGAACATCCAGAGCGTGACGCCGGAGATCGCGTCCTCGCTGGGCATCAAGGACTCCAAGGGCGCCATGGTCGCCGAGGTCGTTCCCAATGGCCCCGCCGCCAAGGCCGGTTTCGAGCAGGGCGACATCGTCACCGCCATCAACGGCCAGGCGGTGGAAGACGCCACCGACCTGACCCGCAAGGTCGCCAGCGTGCCCACCGGCCAGACCGCCACCTTCTCGGTGGTCCGCCAGGGCAAGCCCATGCAGGTGAAGGTCACCATCGCCACCCGTCCCGATGCGGCGCAGCTGGCCTCCAACGCGCCCGCCAAGGAAGGCACGCTGTCGCCGTCCAGCGCCAACGCCGCGGGCCTGGGCCTGTCGTCCCTGACGCCGGAATCCAAGAAGACCTTCAACATCGCCGAGACCGTGATGAACGGCGCGGTGATCACCAAGGTCGACCCCGACAGCGATGCCGCTGAAAAGGGCCTGCAGCCCGGCGACGTGGTGCTGCGGGTGGGCAACAAGATCGTGCGCACCCCGACCGACTTCCAGTCGGGCGTGGCCGAAGCCAAGAAGGGCGGCCGCTCCAGTGTGCTGCTGCTGGTGGCGCACAGCCAGGGCGGCACCGGCTTTGTCGCCATCGACATCGACAAGACGTGAGTATCCGGGCGCGGGATCAACCCCGCGCCCTTTTTCCTTTCACGCATGATCGGGAGAGTGAATGCGTATTCTGGTGATTGAAGACGATCTGGAAGCCCAGCGTTACCTGGTGCAGGGGCTGAAGGAATCCGGTCATGTGGTGGACGATGCGGGGGATGGCGAGACCGGCCTGAGTCTGGCATTGTCGCGGCCCTATGACGTGCCCAGCGTAGACCGCATGCTGCCCAAGCTGGACGGCCTCAAGCTGGTGGCGGGCATGCGCGAGCATGGCAATTCCACCCCGGTGCTGTTCCTGTCGGCCCTGTCCGAAGTGGACGACCGGGTGAAGGGCCTCAAGGCCGGCGGCGATGATTATCTCACCAAGCCCTATGCCTTTGTCGAACTGCTGGCGCGGGTCGACGCGCTGATGCGCCGCCGCTCGCCGGTGGGCGTCAAGACGCGGCTGGATGTGGGCGATCTGGAACTGGATCTGCTGTCGCGCGCCGCCAAGCGCAGCGGTACCGACATCGAATTACAGCCGCGCGAATTCCGCCTTCTGGAATACCTGATGCGCCATGCCGGCCAGGTGGTGACCCGCACCATGCTGCTGGAAAGCGTGTGGGAATATCATTTCGATCCCCAGACCAATGTGATCGACGTGCATATCAGCCGGTTGCGCGCCAAGATCGACAAGGGATTCGAAGTCCCTCTGCTGCATACCGTGCGCGGCGCCGGCTACATGATCCGTGCGCACTAAGCCCGGTCTCCTACAGACCCAGGCGTTCCGTATCGTTCTTGTCTATGTGCTGCTGTTCGCCTTTTCGGTGACGGCGTTGCTGTTCTTTACCTATTGGAACACGCGCCGCACCCTGGACGACCAGACCGACCAGATCATCGAGGCCGAGATCACCGGCCTGCGCGAAGAGTATCAGCATTTCGGCCTGCCGGGCTTGGTGGAGACGGTGCGCGCGCGCACCCTGCACCAGGGCCAGGCGCTCTACATGCTGTCGGACAACAAGCATCATGTGCTGGCGGGCAACCTGGCCTTCTGGCCGCAAGTGTCCGAGATGGGCAGTGTCGTCGAGTTCGACTATGAGCGGCCGGTGGACGGCAAGCTGGAAGCACGCCGCGCCCGCGGCCGCGTCCTGCTGGTGCCGGGCGATTTCATGCTGCTGGTCTCCCAGGACGTGCATGACCGCTACCTGACAGAGCGCATGTTCACCACCACCTTGCCCTGGACGGTGCTGCTGATCCTGCTGCTGGGTACGGCGGGCGGGGCGCTGATCGGGCGCAACATGCTGCGGCGGCTGGATGCCATCAACCGTACCTCGGGCGAGATCATTGCCGGCGACCTGACGCGGCGGGTGCCGCTGGCAGGTTCGGGCGACGAGTTCGACGCCCTGGCGGAAAACCTGAACCGCATGCTGGACCGCATCGAGCGGTTGATGAAGGGCATGCGCGAGGTGACCGACAGCGTTGCTCATGATCTGCGCACGCCGCTGAACCGGCTGCGCAATCGGCTGGAAGAATCGGTGGCGCGGCTGAACGCCAGCGGCGCGCAAGCCGGCGAGATCGAGCGCGCCATTGCCGAGACTGACCAGCTGATCGCCACCTTCAATGCGCTGCTGCTGATCGCCGAAACCGATGCTGGCACGACCCGCGCCGCCATGTCGCCGCTGGACCTGGGCGAAGTCGCCGCCGACGTGACCGAACTGTACGAGCCGCTGGCGGACGAAAAGAAGATATCGCTGACCTTGCTGCCGGGTCCGCCCGCGGGGGTCGAGGCCAATCGCAGCCTGGTCGCCCAGGCGCTGGCCAATCTGGTGGACAATGCCATCAAATACACCCCGGCGGGCGGCCAGGTGCGCATTGCTACCGCCGTCAGCGACGAGAGCATGGATCTGTCCGTCTCCGATACAGGCCCCGGCATACCGCTGGCCGACCGGCCGCGCGTGACCGAACGCTTTGTACGGCTGGAAGCCAGCCGCAACTCCCCCGGCTCGGGGTTGGGCCTGTCGCTGGTGGCGGCGGTGGCGCATTACCACGGCGCTGAACTTGTGCTGGAAGACAATGCGCCGACGGGCCTCAAGGCGGTGCTGCGCTTCCCTAAATCCGCCATGCGCGCCTTGCCGGGCGCGCCACTCAAAAGTGCTGCGGAATAAGCTATAACGCGGGATGCTTCGCGTCCCGCCTTTGCCCTTTGATCCAACCCGTGTCACCCGCGTGAAAGAGGCGTTGGCCGAGCAAGGCTTTGCCAGCGTCGAACCCTTGCTGGATGCGGTGTTCGGCAACAGTCCTTTTCTGGGGCGCCTGGCCCAGCGGGAGGTGGGTGCGCTGGGGGAATATTTCGCTGCCGGGCCGCATGTGGTGCTGAACGCCGCCATCCTGCTGGCGCAGGCAGTGGCCCGCGCCGACAGCGAAGCGGCCGCCATGAAGGATCTGCGCACCGCCAAGCGCCAGGCGGCGCTGAACATCGCCATGGCCGACATCGCAGGCATATGGGACGTCAACACCGTGACGGCCGAACTGACCCGCTTTGCCGATGCCTGCGTCGGCGGCGCCCTGCGTTTCCTGCTGCGCGCGCAAGCAGCGCATGCGGGCGTATCCGAAGTCGCGGAAGAGGACTGCGGCCTCACCGTGCTGGCAATGGGCAAGTACGGCGCGTTCGAGCTGAACTATTCCAGCGATATCGACCTGGTGGTGTTCTATGACGCGGACAAATTCCCCTTTGCCAAGCGCGGCGATCCGCGCGGCGCCGCGGTAGATATCGTGCGCGGGCTGGTGAAGCTTTTGTCCGAGACCACCAGCGACGGTTACGTCTTCCGGGTGGATTTGCGCCTGCGGCCCGATGCCGGCGCTACGCAGGTGGCGATCTCCACCGATGCGGCGCTGGATTACTATGAGGCGATGGGCCAGAACTGGGAACGCGCCGCCATGATCAAGGCGCGCGCCTGCGCCGGCGATCCTGAAACCGGGGCGCAATTTCTCGCCGGCCTGAAGCCTTTCATCTGGCGGCGCTACCTGGACTTCGCCGCCATCGAGGACATTCAGTCCATCAAGCGCCAGATCCATGCCCATGTCGGCCATGGCGAGATCGCGGTGGCGGGACACAATATCAAGCTGGGGCGCGGCGGCATCCGCGAGATCGAATTCTTTGCCCAGACCCAGCAACTGATCCTGGGCGGTCGGCATCCCGGGCTGCGTGTGCCCTCGACACAGGGTGCGCTGGATGCGCTGGTGAAAGAGGGGCGGGTGGCATCGCAGGTGGCCGAAGAGCTCAAGCGCGATTACCGTTATCTGCGCATGCTGGAACACCGGCTGCAGATGGTGGAGGACCAGCAGACCCATTCGGTGCCCGGTGACGCGGCGGGTCTGTCCCACATCGCCTGCTTCATGGGCCATGACAATGCGGACGCATTCCGGGCCGAACTGACGCGGGTGCTGGAAAATGTGCAGCGCCATTATGCGCGGCTGTTTGAAAGCGAACCGGACTTGTCGTCGGCGGAAGGCAATTTGGTTTTCACCGGGGTCGAGGAAGACCCCGAAACCCTGGCGACCCTGCTGGCGATGGGCTTCCAGGACGCCGCCCATGTTTCGGCCGCCATTCGCGGCTGGCATCATGGCCGCATCCGCGCCATGCGCGGCCAGCGGGCGCGCGAACTGCTAACCAAGCTGGTGCCGGCGATTCTGAAGGCGCTGGCGAGTGCGACCGATCCCGATGTCGCCTTCAGCCAGTTCGACCGCTTCCTCTCCAACCTGCCATCGGGGGTGCAGCTTTTCTCGCTGTTCCTGGCGCGGCCGCAATTTCTCGATCTTCTGGCGCGCATCGTGGGCGCCACGCCGCGCCTAGCCCATTACCTAGCGCGCAATCCGTCCATCATGGATGCATTGCTGGACGCGGATTATCTAAGCCGCTTGCCGTCGCGCGCCGAACTGGATGCCCAGTTCGCGCGGGTTGTCGTGGGCAGTTACGAGGAACAACTGGATGCGGCGCGGCGCTTCACCCGCGAGGCAATCTTCCGCGTCGGGGTGCAGATCGTGGAAGGCGTCGCCAAGGCTCACCAGGCCGGACCGGCGCTGGCCGACATCGCCGATTGCGTCATCGCCGGGCTTCTTCCGCGCGTGGAAGCGGAGATGGCGGCGACAGCAGGGCGCATTTCGGGCGCCGGCTTCAGCGTGGTGGCGAAGGGCGGCGGCACATAAATCATGCTGGCGGTCGCACCGGTCGCATCGACCGCTTGCCGCATGGTGTTGAATACAGGAAGTCCCAAATGGGTTTGCCCGCCACGTCCCGGCGTGACTCCGCCGACGAGCTGAGTTCCGTAGGCCAAGGCTTGTTCGGCGTGGAAAGTGGCCTGCTTGCCGGTGAAACCTTGGCACAGGAGTTTTGTGGTTTTGTCGATGAGTATGCTCATGGTATAAAATATATAAGTTTAGGGGCTTAGGTTTCCCGAAGTTCGAGGCGACGTTCCACGCGTTCCATTCGGTCGCTAAAACGATCTATTCGGATCGATTGTTCGGCCAAGAAGACATGTTGACTGGCTAGGTCAGATTCTATGCGCCCCAGCCGAGTTTTGATCTCTCGGATATCCTCGCGCATTTCACGCTGGTTATCCAAGAGTCTTTGCATTAGCTGCATAAGCAGTTCTAAGCTGGGTTCTGGCATGGTGTTGACCTCTTCGTTGTTTTTTCACTCATAAACAGCCAGATGCTATGATCGAAACAAGCTCGATCTTTGCCTAGGTTGTCAACGGTTGGCACGATATTCACTCCTTTACCGATGCAACCACTTTCTTCGCCGCTTCGTCCAAATCTTCCGCAGGGATGATGGCAAGGCCAGACTCGGCAAGCAGTTGGCGGCCCGCTGCGGAGTTAGTGCCTTCCAAGCGCACGACCACCGGGACTTTGACATCCACTTCTTTGACTGCCGCGATGATACCCTCGGCAATCATGTCGCAACGGACGATGCCGCCAAATATATTGATCAGCACGGCCTGCACGGTGTCATCGGACAAGATCAACTTGAAGGCTTCGGTTACTTTTTCTTTAGTGGCGCCGCCGCCCACGTCAAGGAAGTTGGCAGGCTCGCCGCCATGCAGTTTGATGACATCCATCGTCGCCATGGCCAGACCGGCGCCGTTCACCATGCAGCCGATATTGCCGCCCAGCGTGATGTAATTCAGTCCGTGCTCGCGGGCAGCGCCTTCCTTGGCATCTTCCTGGGCCGGGTCGCGCAGCGCGGCGATGTCGGGATGGGCGAACAGGGCGTTTTCGTCAATGTTGACCTTGCCGTCCAAGGCCAGCAGACGGCCATCGGCGGTGACGATGAGGGGGTTGATTTCAATCTGGCTGGCATCCTTGTCTAGAAAAAGCCTGTAAAGCCCTTGCATGAGTTTGGTCATCGCGTTAATTTGGTTGCCTTCCAGCCCCAAGCCAAAGGCTATTTCCCGGCATTGGTAGTCTTGCAAGCCAGCCGCGGGGTTGACTTTCTGGATAAGTATTTTTTCCGGGGTTTTCGCCGCGACTTGCTCAATGTCCACGCCACCCTCGCCAGAGGCCATGAATAGCACGCGTTCGCTGCCGCGGTCGACCAGGACACTCAGGTAAAGCTCGCGGGCGATGGGGCTGACCTCCTCCACCAGCACGGAATGCACGGGCAGTGCCACCCCGCCCGTCTGATAAGTGGCGAGGCTGGAACCCAGCATTTCACTCGCCGTTTGCTCGACGGCATCCTTGCTATCCACCAGCTTGACGCCACCGGCCTTGCCGCGCCCACCGGCGTGAATTTGCGCCTTGACCACCCAGCGCTCGCCGCCTAGTTCATCGGCAGCGTTTCGGGCTTCCTCGGGTGTAAAGGCTGGGGTTCCAGCCGGGACTGCAACGCCATAACTGGCAAATAGGCGCTTGGCCTGATATTCGTGGAGATTCATGGGGTTCCTCGTCTTAATTGCATATCATAAGGCTATTGCCTTGTAGCGGGTATTTTAACTTAACGCTTCGGTGTCTGCCTTGCCAGGTACCATCATAGTGGCCTCTCCCACCAGCACCGTTGTGTCCTTGACGGATGCAACCGTATCCAGCACGACGCGTTTTTTTTCGGGGAGTAACTCTTTGATGGTGACTTTAGCGTGTAGCGTGTCGCCGGCGCGCACGGGTGCCTTGAACCTCAGGGTTTGGGCCACGTACACGGCGCCTGGGCCGGGTAGCCGGTTGCCGAGAGCGGCAGATATCACGCCAGCCGACAGGATGCCATGGGCGATGCGGCCTTTGAACTGGGTCTTGGCTGCATATTCCTCGTCGAAATGCAACGCTTGGTTGTCGCCCGTCGCAGCACCAAACAGCAGTATATCCGCTTCGGTGATAGTCTTGGCAAACTCCGCAGACATGCCCACGGAAAGTTCCTCAAAGTAGTAGCCACCTGCTTTGTTCAATTTAGTCTCCTGCTTTTAGTGAAAGTAGACGCACGTGCAAGACAATGCTGCGGCGCCGAATAGACTGTTAATGTGCTTGGTCTAGGTTTGTGATCTCAACGTGTTTCGGAAATCAGGGTGTGCGATGCCGATCAGCGACTCGGCCCGCTGCCTGAGGCTTTTGCCTCGCAGGTCGGCTATCCCGAATTCGGTCACGACATAATGCACATCGTTGCGCGAGGTGGTTACGCAAGACCCTTCGGATAGTACGTTCACAATCCGCGATATCGTGCCATTTTTGCCCGTGGAAGGAAAAGCGATGATCGCCTTTCCTCCGTTTGAGGCGCTGGCTGCGCGCACGAAATCGACTTGACCTCCCACCGCCGAAAACTGCCTAGGGCCGATCATCTCCGAACACACCTGCCCCCTAAGATCAACCTCCAAGGCTGAATTGATTGCGACCAAGTTCTCCACTCGGCCTGCGACTAGCAGGTTGTTGGTGTAATCTACAGACCGCATGTCGATGCTCGGATTGTCATGCGCGAAATCGTAAAGCCTTTGGGTCCCCATCAGGAATGTCGCGGTGAACTTGCCGGGGTTGATGTTGTTGTAGCGGTTGGTGATAACGCCCTGCTCGAAAAGTTCGACGACACCGTCGGAGAACATCTCCGTATGGATGCCCAAATCTTGCTTGCCGCCTAGGAACTTGAGCACGGCATCGGGGATGGCCCCGATGCCTAGTTGGAGCGTCGCCCTGTCCGGGATCAGCGAGGCGATGTGGGCGCCGATCTTTTCCTCCACCTCGCTGATTGTGGGCAGGGGTATCTCCGGGATGGGGTGGTCCACCTCGACGAAGGCGTCCACCTCGGAAACATGGATGCAGTTGCCGTGGGTTCGGGGCATCTGCGGATTGATCTCGGCGATGGTGAATTTAGCCGACTGCGCGGCTTGTTGGGTGTAGTCCACCGACACGCCGAAGCTCATAAACCCGTGGCTGTCTGGCGGCGACAGTTGGATCAGTGCCACGTCAACCGGGAGAATGTTGTCGCGGAACAGACGCGGTATCTCAGAGAAATAGCAAGGTGTGTAGTCGGCGCGCCCGGAATTCACCGCCTCGCGGCTTGTCGGGCCGACGAACAGGGCGTTGTGCCGGAAATTCTGGCGGTATTGGGGTTTGGTGTATTCGCAGGCGTACAAGGAGACCATGTGGACGATTTCCACGCCGGTCAGCCTGTCTGCCTGCCGCACCAATTCTTCCACTAGCACTTTCGGCTCGCCGGCGGCGTGGCCTAGCACAACCCTGTCGCCAGACCGAACCGCTGCAAGTGCCTGGGCGGCACCTACGCATTTTCCTCTGAATGTTTCTTGCCAAGTAGCCATTAGACTTCTATTCGTGCAATGCGCTTTGCCAAGTCCTTCTTCTTGCCGATATCGGCGAGTCTGGCGATCATGATACGCTGTGCTTGGGGCGATCCGGCCCCGTGCATGGATTCGGTCAGGTAGCCAACGGCGGCGCGCCCTAGGGTGAGGTTTTCAATCAGGCGCAGCAGTTTGAAGCGGTTGATCGCCGTGCCGTCTCCGGCACCATTGAGGTAAAGCTCGATATACTTCTGCGTTTCAGGGTTGTCGAATTCCTTCGCCCCCGGCATTGTCACCATCAAGCCTCCCGCAATGTCCTGCAACAGGCGGGCGATTTCGTAGGGGAAGCGGGTCACGTTGTGCTTGGCGACGTTGGCGAGCAGGAGGTCCACCAAGAAATTGCCGGCCGGAGTTTCAGTGCCCTTGTAGCAGCAGGCGACGCAGCTCGACCAGATGGTTTCGTTCAGGTGGATCATTTCCACGATCTTGTCCTTGACATGGCTGGCCTTGGCGGTGCCGTTGTAGTCGGCGATTAGCGCTGCCGCGCCGATGGCCACGTCCCCGACACCCGTCTTGCAGGCATAGCTGGAGCGGTGATAGCCGGCGAAGGTATCCACCAGCCGCCCGGAGAAGTCCGTCTCGCCGTCCATGAAGATGCGCTCGCGGGGGACGAACACGTCATCAAAAACGATGATGCATTCCTGTCCACCGTAGATGCTGCCGATGTCCAAACTCTCGCCCGGCGGGTCTTCGGTCAGGCGGGTGTCGCAAGTCTGGCGGCCGTAAATGTAGATGATGCCATCGGCATCGGCTGGGATTGCACAGCAAATGGCGAAATCACGCTCGTCTTCCTTCAAAGCGAGGGTAGGCATGACCATGATCTCATGTGAGTTGATCGCGCCGGTTTGATGCATCTTGGCACCGCGGATCACCACACCGTCGGGTGTCCGTTCCACGACGCGGACATAGGCATCCGGTTGTTGCGACGGGCGTAGCGAACGGTCGATCTTCGGGTCAGTCATGGCCCCGTCTACCACCCAGTCATTTTCTTCGGCGATTTTCAGGTAGTTGACGAAGCGCTTGTGGTAGTCGGTGCCATAATGCTGATCTATTTCAAACGAGGTGATGTTCGTGGCGTTGAAAGCGTCCATGCCGACGCAACGCTGGAAGCAAGTTCCGCACTTCTGCCCCAGCAGGCGCTGCATCCCGACTTTTTGGTACAAATCCTCCGGGCTGTTGTGCAGATGGCAAAAGCGGTTGATCGTTTTCCCGGTCAACGCGCTAGTCGCCGTCAGGGTGCTGCGGTACTTGGGGTCTTCCGCTAGCTCGTAGGTCAAGGCAATGGAATTGATGGAGGCGGCGACGACCGGGTGTTCGGTCGGCTCCCCCGTCATGCGTTCGCCATTCATGAACACTACTAGAGGTTTTCGAGCCTTCAGGCTTTGCCTGTATTCAGAACCTGTCATCATGGTATTGGTACTCCTCTGCGTTTCGGATATGTTAAGAATGTCTTGTTCATTGTACAATGATTACACAATCAAGTTCCTAGAATCTATATTGAGTCTAGTACTAAATAGGAAACTATATATTTTAAATGCTATTTTCCCTTGCAAAGCCATTTCAGAGCATCCAGTTTTTATGGGATGAATGAACGCTTATATAGAATGATGGTAATTTTAGGGATAAATCTAATCATGTCAATGGGTAATTCTACCTATATTCATACGCATATCTGCGTAAATGCCTACGAGAAATCACGCCTATACATCCTCCTTTTTTTAGCCTAAAGTTTACAACATAATTCAACCTTGAAATTCCCATCAATTTGTACAGAATAAACAAACTAAGATGGGAAGTTAATGACATAGGCTCAGCTTAGAATATGAAAATCGAATCGTATAACCTCAAAACCACTGCCGACGAAGCGTTGCAAAATCGAGATGACATGAATGTGATGTCAAGCAGGAGTGATAGTTTGCCTGCCACGGTTATCAGCGGCGGCACCCATCCATCGTCCCATGCCAGGCTCGTTGCATGGGTGGACGACATTGTGTCCCTTTGCCAGCCAGACCAAGTGCATTGGTGCGATGGATCTCAGGATGAATATGACCGCCTCTGTGCGGAAATGGTGGCTACCGGCACTTTCATCCGACTCAACCCGGAGAAACGGCCAAACAGTTACCTCGCTTGCTCTGATCCTTCGGACGTGGCTCGGGTCGAAGACCGCACTTTCATCTGTAGTGAGCATGAGGAAGATGCCGGCCCGACTAACCATTGGGAGGATCCGGTCAAAATGAAAGCCACGCTCAGGCAGTTCTTTCAGGGGTGCATGCGAGGGCGCACACTGTACGTTGTGCCTTTCTCTATGGGTCCGATAGGTTCGCCAATCTCTCACCTCGGAGTGGAACTGACCGATTCGCCTTATGTGGTCGTCAACATGCGCATAATGACCCGCATGGGTTGCGCTGTGCTGGAACATCTGGGCAGCGACGGCGACTTCGTGCCTTGCCTGCATTCTGTGGGAAAACCGCTGCAACCCGGTGAACGGGATGTCGCCTGGCCCTGCAATAAGGAACACAAATATATCGTTCACTTCCCCGAGACGCGTGAGATTTGGTCCTTCGGTTCGGGTTACGGTGGTAACGCCTTGCTGGGCAAGAAGTGTTTTGCCCTGCGCATTGCTTCTAGCATGGCCCGTAAGGAAGGGTGGCTGGCCGAGCACATGCTCATTCTGGGTGT
>CAIUTH010000091.1 GCA_903902075.1 uncultured Alphaproteobacteria bacterium | reverse complement strand
TTTCTACGATGCGCATTTTGAAAGGTCAAACCACGATTCCCACGTTGCGAGAATCGATAGCGCGCTTCTCGATGACCTAAAGCGCAGCCACCAGGAACGGTACGGCAGGCGCGTTGCCCAACGCGTTGCGCAGCGGGAAGACGAAGGCGTCCGCCTCGATCTCGAACACATCGCCTTCCTGGGTCTTGATTCCGGCGCTGAAGGACAGCGTCGCGGTGCCGAAGAAGTGCACATGCACATCGCCCGGCCGGCGAAAGCCGGGATATTTGAAGTGATGCGCTTCCAGGTTGGTGATGGTGTGGCTCATATTCTCCTCGCCCGACAGGAAGGGCTTGTCGAAGATGATTTCGTTGCCGCGGCGGACCCGGCTGCTGCCGGTGACGGCCGCGGGCAGAGCGCCGGTGCGCAGTTCGGGGCCGAACGAACATTGGCGCAGCTTGGAATGGGCCAGCCACAGGTAATTGAACTTCTCGGTGACATGGTCGGAAAATTCATTGCCCAGGGCAAAGCCCAGCCGGTGCGGCGTGCCGTCAGGACCGATCAGGTACAGGCCCACGATCTCGGGCTCTTCGCCGCCATCCTGCGCAAAGGCGGGTGAGGCGAAAGCTGCTTCCGGCCCCACCACGCTGGCGCCGTCGCCCTTGTAGAACCATTCTGGCTGGAAGCCTTCCAGCCCCGGTCCCGGCTTGCCGCCTTCCAGCCCATGCTTGAACATCTTCATGGAGTCGGTGAGCACGGGCTCGCCGCCCGACAGCTTCTTGTGCATGGCATCGCGCCCTTCGGCCGAGCCCAGATGGGTCAGGCCGGTGCCGGTCACCACCAGATGCGCAGGGTCCGGATGATCCAGTGGCGCGAGCACGCGGCGTTCGGCGAGAGCGGCGCGGACATCCACACTTTCGCCCAGGCCCAGCCTGGCGGACATGGCTTCCAGTGACAGTTTTTCGGCGATGGCGCGGCTGGCCAGCTCATAGCTGCTGGCGACGCCCTGGATCACCCGGCCGCTGGCGTCATCGCCAAGGGCCACCACCATGCGCCCTCCATCTGCACCCTTCAATTGCACCAGCCGCATCATGTAACTCCCTGAAGCATTTCTTGGGCGCATCATAGCCGCAAACCCCGCTTTTGCCGCAATCCGGTCTTGTTATGAAGGGGCCCGGACAGCATAAGACCTGCGCATGCGGACCTTCGACACCAAGGCTTTCGCGCCCGCCATCGGCTGGGCCCGGCGGCATGAGCGCCAGATCTCGGCCCTGTCGCTGGCCGGCGGTTTTGCGTTCGACAGCGCCACCTTCGGGCGCATCGACCATGCCGTGACCCAGGCAGTGTTCATCGTCTATCTGCTGGTGGCCGGCATCTCCATCGCCGTGCTGCATGTGCTGGAATCGCGGCCCGATGGCCGCAAGCCTTCGGACAAGACCCGCACCATCCTGGTCGCCATCACCCAGTTCGCGCTGGGCTGCCTGCTGTCGGGCTTCTGCGTCTTCTATATTCGCAGCGCCTCGATAACCTCATCCTGGCCGTTCCTGTTGGCGATGGCGGCGATCTTCATAGGCAACGAATATATGCGCCGCTACCATTCCCGGCTGGTGTTCGCCGCGCTTCTGTTCTTCTTCGCGCTCTATTCCTACGCCATCCTGCTGGTGCCGGTGGTGATCGGCCGCATCGGCCACATTCCTTTCTTGATCAGCGGTGGCATCGCCGTCCTGATCTTCTTCTTCTTCATGCGGGCGCTGGCGCAGCTGGGTCATGAACGCTATCGCGGCGCGCGCATGCAGGTGCTGGCCG
>CAIUTH010000090.1 GCA_903902075.1 uncultured Alphaproteobacteria bacterium | reverse complement strand
CGGCCGTGACCTTGGCCACGTCGATCTTCACCGCCGCGCCGTCGGGACGGGTCAGCTTCACCACGTCGGCCGCGCTGGCGACCTTCAGGCTGCGGGTGATGCCGCCGACATAGGCGCGGGTTTCGGCCGGCAGACGGCCACCCTGCGCCACCCGGCCCGGGCCGGCATTGTAGGCGGCGAACATCTTGGGAAAGCCGTAACGCTGGTGCAGCCAGCGCAGATAGGCGGTGCCGGCCATGATGTTGTCGCGCGCGTCGAACGGATTGGCGCCAAGCCGGTGCTGCGTCGCCATCTCGTCATAGGTGGCGGGCAACACCTGCATCAGGCCGATGGCGCCGGCGCGGGATACGATGGGCCTGTCCTGGCCCAGCATGGTTCGGCCGCCGCTTTCATGCGCCATCACGGCGCGGATCCAGGTCTTGGGCACATGAAAGCGCTGCGAAGCTTCGGTGATGGTAGCGTCCCAGCGGTTCAGAAGCTGCGCCGAGGTCATGCCGGTTTCTTCGTCGTAAGCGGATAGCTGCACATCCGTAGCATCGATCAGGCGCAGCATCGGACGATGCACCTTCACGCCCTTGAAATGCGTTGCGGGATTTTGCGTCATCAGCGCGGCGGCTGCGACAAGCGTGCCGAACACCAGGGTACGGACAAAGCCGCGCGGAGACGGCTTCAGAACAGCAACAGTTTTGGAATCGGACACAGTGGCTCCCAACGGGGTCAGAGTGAAGGACGGTTCAAGAAACTTCTGGAAATTGCGGCCGCGTCAAACTTTTTCAGTTGGTGCGCGGAACCAATTCATTCCGCGCGTGTATGCACCCCAGCAACGCTGGACATAACTTCATGTCCGTGCGAATTCAAGCTGCAACTTTCGGAACAAAAGTTCCGGAACGTTTCATTGCGCCTGTGCAACGCGCAGATGCGCGCTCAACGCTTTGATATCGCCGTTGTTTCGCGCGAGCACGCTGAGAAACTCAGCCTGTTGCGCCGGTGCAAGCCAAATGCCCGCAACACCGATATCCAGCAGCAGCGGCCTGGGCCCATCGGTGCGCACGCGAAAATTCACTTCCATCGGCGCCGCGCCGTTGCCCGTCAGGCTGGAAGTGACGATGTAGTCGCCGGGCGCGCGTTCGCGCGACGATGTCACGTGCAGACTCTGCCCGGCATAGCGCGCGAAATAGGATTGATAGACCGACTGCACATGATCCTGATAGGCGACGACATAAGCATCGAGATCGGCTTGCGATGCGCCATCGGCATAACGGCCCAGCATGAACAGCGCCACGCGGCGCACATCGGTAAGACCCAGCAAGAAGGCCGCGAAACGCTCGCGGCGCTGGCCTGCACTGGCCGCCGGATCATTGAGGATGTCAAAGCCCGCCTGGATATTGCCGCTGACAAAGACTTCCGCCGGGTTGGCCGCCCATGCGGACGAGGTCAGGCTAACTACCAGCGCGCCTGCGCTGAGCAGGAGATTTCTGCGTTTCATTGACAGTGATCCTTCGCCGGCCCGCGCATGTCGCGGGCGTTTGGCCTCTGTCGCTACCTATAAACCAATCGGGTCCGAAATGTGACCGCGCTTGAAGCTTTTGGAGGCGCCCCTTGAAAGCATTGCAAAAAAGGCCACGTTGGAATCATGACCGCGCTGTCCGTCCTGGATCTTTCGCCCATCAAGCAGGGTTTCGATGCCGCCACGGCATTGCACGAAAGCCTGGAGCTGGCGCGCCATGTCGAGGCGCTGGGCTATCGTCGCTACTGGCTGGCCGAGCATCACAACATGCCCGGCATCGCATCCGCCGCCACAGCGGTGGCGATCGGTCATGTCGCTGCCGGCACCAAAACCATCCGCGTCGGCGCCGGCGGCATCATGCTGCCCAACCATGCGCCGTTGGTGATCGCCGAACAGTTCGGCACGCTGGCGTCGCTATTTCCTGGCCGCATCGATCTGGGACTGGGCCGCGCGCCCGGCACCGATCCGCGCACCGCGATTGCGTTGCGCCGGACCATGCAAGGCGGCGTCGACACATTCGCCCAGGATGTTCAGGAATTGCTGGCCTACTTCGCACCCAGCCAGCCGGGGCAGCTGGTGCGCGCCATTCCCGGTGAAGGCACCAATGTGCCGATCTGGATTTTGGGCTCCAGCCATTATGGCGCCCAGCTCGCCGCCGCGCTGGGATTGCCTTATGCCTTCGCCTCCCATTTCGCGCCGGCCGATCTGGAATACGCGCTGCAGATTTACCGCCAGCAATTCCGGCCCTCGCCGTATCTGGACAAGCCGTATGTCATGCTGGGGCTAAACGTCTTCGCCGCCGATACCAACGACGAAGCGCAGCTGCTGTTCACGTCGCTGGAACAGGCCTTCATCAACCTGCGCACCGGCCATCCCGCGCCCCTGCCGCCGCCGCTGCCAGGTTATCGCGATCGTCTGGATCCGCGCCTGACCGACATGCTGGACAGCGTGCTGCGCTGCGCCATCGTGGGCGATCCGACTGCGATTGACGCAGGTTTAGGCAGCTTCATCGCCCGCCACCAGCCGGACGAGCTGATGATCACGGCCCAGATCTTCTATGCGGCAGCGCGGCGCAAGTCCTACGAGATATTGGCCCAGGTCCACGCACCCAGTGGCTGACTGCGGCGCCTGTGCCGCTGGCCCGGCGCCAGCGCCACTGCTAGGGTAACCTCCAGAAAACGCCCTCATCAGAAGGGTTTTGGGAGGATCACATGCATTTCATCAAATGGGCCGCCGTTGCGGCGCTGGCACTCACAATCGGATCGGACGCGCTGGCCCAGACCCAGGCGCAGGCCACCGCGCCGGCCCCCACTTCCAAGAACACCATCGCCTGGGCTGCCAAGCCCGCTAAGCTGCCGCCGTTCACCGGACCCAACAAGCTGGTCTATCACCTGGCCGACGTGCTGGCCGCGCACAGGGGCAAGCAGAGCTGGCAACAGGACGTGTTCCTCAGCCGCGATTATGCCGGCGCCTGGATCTCGATGGCGCCCGGTGAAAAGACCAAGACCCAGTTCTATGCCGATGACCGCGTCTTCTGGGTGGTGCAGTCCGGCCAGATGAAAGTGGCCATCGAAGGCCAGGAGCCGTTCATCGCCTCCAAGCACTTTTTGATCCAGGTGCCCAAGCGCCTGCAATACAGCATGGAAGTGGTGGGCAATGAGCCGGCGCTGCGTTTCGAGATGCGCCCTGCCGGCGAATCCCCTGACTATCCGCTGAGCGAAACGCCCACGCCGGTGAAGGGCGTGGAGTACATCAAGGCGGTCTATAGCGGCCACGGCAACTATGACGGCAAGGTCAACGTCCCCTATATCGATTTCGAAAAGCAGATCGTGCAGAGCGGCGAGAAGCGCAGCGTGTGGCTGCGCGACGACAACAACTATGTCACCATCCTGCGCTCGGCCAAGGGTGTGCCGACCCCGGCCGACAATGTGTGGGGCCACTTCCACGCCAACTTCCCGGAAATCTGGCTGATCATCGAAGGCACCCAGCAATTCCTGGTGGAAGGCGAAAAGCTGATCACCGTCACCGATGGCGACCTGGTCGCAGCCCCCACCGGCCGCTGGCACCGCGCCATGCCCTATGGCGACGGCCCCTCCACGCGCCTGGCTTACATTCCGCGCCCCGACAATCTGCACTGGTATCAGCCCGAGCAGGCGACCGGCGGCGGCAATTGAAGCCCCGACCATGTTGACAGGAGTTCACCGTCCGGCCACCGGCTGGCACCGTTTCGCCTTCGGCCTGCCGGACGACGAATAAGGGGACAAACACCCCCATTGTGACGGCGGCGGCGCGCCAGCGTCGCCCCTAATCATTTGTATTTACTGGTATATTTATCCAAACCGGGACCGCCTTGACGCCCGCATGACGACATAGCAATCAAGCGGCCAACCCGGGGGTCCCCAGTGCTGCACTTTTTCCAGGCCTTGATGCCGCGCGAGGAAAAATTCTTCGCACTCTTCAATGCCCATGCCCGCACCCTGGTCGAAGGCGCCATCGCGTTGCGCGACCTTCTGGAAGGTGGCCCCGGCGTCGCCGACGCCTGCCGCCGCATCGTCACCCATGAAAACCAGGCCGACGCCATCGCCCGCGATGTGCTGATTGGCGTGCGCCGCACCTTCATCACACCCTTTGACCGCGGCGACATCAAGGACCTGATCGGCCAGCTGGACGATGCCATCGACCAGATGCAGAAGACCGCCAAGGCGATTACCCTGTTCGAAGTCAGCAGCTTCGAGCTGCAGATGCGCCAGATGGCCGACATCATCCTGCGCTGTGCCGAGCTGACAGTAGAAGCGGTGAGCCTGCTGGGTTCCATGCGCGACAGCCAGGCGCGCATCAATGCCATCGCCGAAGAGATTACCCGGCTGGAAGAACAGGCCGACGAGCTGAACGACCAGGGCATCAAAGCGCTGTATCT
>CAIUTH010000089.1 GCA_903902075.1 uncultured Alphaproteobacteria bacterium | reverse complement strand
GGGCCTGATGAGCTTCCTGAAGATCGGCGACCGCGCCGCCGGCGCCATCAAGTCGGGCGGCACCACCCGCCGCGCTGCCAAGATGGTGATCGTGGATATCGACCATCCCGATATCGAGGATTTCATCGACTGGAAGGTGATCGAGGAACAGAAGGTCGCCGCTTTGGTCGCCGGTTCCAAGCTTGCCGAGCGCCACCTGAAGGCCGTGCTGAAGGCCTGCGTAAACTGCGAAGGTTCGGGCGGCGACTGCTACGACCCGCAGAAGAACCCCGCCCTGCGCCGCGAGATCAAGGCCGCGCGCAAGTCCATGATCCCCGACAGCCTGGTGGAGCGCGTCATCAGCTATGCGCGCCAGGGCTTCAAGGACATCGACTTCCGCACCTATGACACCGACTGGGACAGCGAGGCCTATACCTCGGTGGCCGGCCAGAACTCCAACAACACGGTGCGCGTCACCGATGCCTTCCTGAAGGCGGTGCTGGAAGACTGCGACTGGCACCTGACCAATCGTGGCACCGGCAAGATCGCCAAGACCGTCAAGGCGCGCGAGCTGTGGGACAAGGTGTCTTACGCCGCCTGGGCCTGCGCCGATCCGGGCATCCAGTTCCATACCAGCATCAATGACTGGCACACCTGCCCGGCGGGCGGCGAAATCCGCGCCTCCAATCCCTGCAGCGAATACATGTTCCTGGACGACACCGCCTGCAATCTGGCGTCGCTGAACCTGATGGCGTTCCGCAAGGGCGACGGGATCAAGACGTTCGATGTGGAAGGCTTCGAACATGCCGTGCGGCTGTGGACCATCGTGCTGGAAATCTCGGTGCTGATGGCGCAGTTCCCCTCCAAGGAAATCGCGCAGCTCTCCTACGACTACCGCACCCTCGGCCTGGGCTATGCCAATATCGGCGGGCTGCTTATGAGCGCCGGCGTTCCCTATGACAGCCGCGAAGGCCGCGCCATCGCCGGCGCCATCGCCGCGCTAATGACGGGCGTGTCCTATGCGACCTCGGCCGAAATGGCGGGCGAGCTGGGCTCCTTCCCCGAATATGCCGCCAACAAGGAAGCCATGCTGAGGGTGGTGCGCAATCACCGCCGTGCCGCCCATGGCGAAGCGGCCGGCTATGAGAAGCTGGCCACCCTGCCCGTGGCGCTGGACCACAAGGCCGTCAGCGACGGCCCCTTGGCCGAAGCCGCCAAGAAGGCATGGGATAACGCCTTGAAGCTGGGCAAGGAGCATGGTTTCCGCAACGCCCAGGCCACCGTGATTGCACCCACCGGTACTATCGGCCTGGTGATGGACTGCGACACCACCGGCGTGGAGCCGGACTTCGCCCTGGTCAAGTTCAAGACCCTGGCGGGCGGCGGTTATTTCAAGATCATCAATCGCTGCGTGCCCGAAGCTTTGTCAAACTTGGGCTATGGCCAGCAGGAGATCGACGCCATCGTCGCCTATGCGGTGGGCCACGGCACGCTGGAAGACTATTCCGGCCGCATCAATTACGACGCCCTGCGCGGCAAGGGTTTTGGCGAGGAACAGATCGGCCAGATCGAGGCGGCGCTGGAAGCGGCCTTCGACATCCGCTTTGTCTTCAACAAATACACCTTCGGCACCAAGTTCTGCACCGAGGTGCTGAAGCTGGACGCCGCCGCACTGGATGCGCCGGATTTCGACATGCTCAAGTCCCTGGGCTTTTCCAAGGCCGATATCGATGCGGCCAACATGTATGTCTGCGGCGCCATGACCCTCGAAGGCGCACCGTACCTGAAAGAACAGCATCTGCCGGTGTTCGACTGCGCCAATCCCTGCGGCCGCATCGGCAAGCGCTCGCTGAGCGTGGAAGCCCATATCCGCATGATGGCGGCGGTGCAGCCCTTCATCTCGGGCGCCATCTCCAAGACCATCAACATGGCCAACAGCGCCGCCGTCAGCGAATGCGGCGAAGCCTATATGCTGAGCTGGAAGCTGGGCCTGAAGGCCAACGCGCTGTACCGCGACGGCTCGAAGCTGAGCCAGCCTCTGGCCAGCCAGGTCTTCGCCTTTGCCGACGAGGAAGAAGACGACGCGCTGCCCGAAGCGCCGCGCCCCACTCAGCAGGTGGTCACCGAGCGCATCGTGGAACGCGTCATCGAGAAGGTGCGCAGCCATGAGCGCGAAAAGCTGCCCCACCGCCGCAAGAGTTACACCCAGAAGGCCGTCGTGGGTGGCCACAAGGTCTATCTGCACACCGGCGAGTATGAAGACGGCCGGCTGGGCGAGATCTTCATCGACATGCACAAGGAAGGCGCCGCCTTCCGCAGCCTGATGAACAATTTCGCCATCGCCATCTCGGTGGGCCTGCAATATGGCGTACCGCTGGAGGAATTCGTCGAAGCCTTCACCTTTACCCGCTTCGAGCCGGCAGGCCTGGTGATCGGCAACGACTCCATCAAGAACGCCACCAGCGTGCTGGACTACATTTTCCGCGAGCTGGGCGTGTCGTACCTGGGCCGCACCGATCTGGCCCATGTCGTGCCGTCGTCCGACGAGGACCTGGGCAATGGCAGCAATGGTGGCGGCACCCAGGAAGTGGCCATCGCCAAGCTGGCCTCCAGCGGTTACCTGCGCGGCCGCACCCAGATCGCCATGGTCAAGGGCGGCGCAGCCCCCAAGATGCTGGCGCATGACGAGGAAGAGGAACAGTTCGGCCATTTTGAAGCCGACAATGATGTGCACCTGGACCTGTCGGAAATCCGCGCCGGGGTGGAAGCCACGCTCAACACCGTCAGCGCCCAGGTCGCCAGCCTGGAAGCGGCGATGGCCGCGCCCGCCAAGCGCGACACCCGCGCGGCGCGGGCGGCGGAAGCCCGGCTCAAGGGCTTTGAAGGCGACAATTGCGGCGCGTGCGGCAACTTCACATTGGTGCGCAACGGCACCTGCATGAAGTGCAACACCTGCGGCTCGACGTCAGGTTGCTCATAGGGGCAAACTGTTCCTGAAATAATCCGGCACTCTGTCTCAAAAAGGCGCGGAGCAATCCGCGCCTTTTTTCGTTACGAATCCATGACCCGTGTGCAATCCAGCGCCATCCTGCAGGTAAGCTACGATCCCGACGCCCACACCCTGGTGGCGACCTTCCGCGATTCCGGGCGGACCTATGTTTACGCCGATGTGCCGGAGGAGGTTTATGACAGCCTGCTGTTCTCGGATTCGCTGGGTGCCTATTTCAACGCCAACATCCGCGACCGCTTCCCCTATCGTGAGATCTAGGACGCCAGTTTCCGCGTTTCGCGGAACCGGGCGCGGCTTTCGGCATCCACGGCCTACTCTTCCAGCTCGGACGCCGCGATCTTGAACTTGTGCCGGAAATGCCCGATCGCAGTTTCTGCCGCATGCGCCCGCAACTGCGCCGCAAGGATACGCATTTTCACAGCCGGGTCAGGAACATCCTTTTGCATCGCAACGATAACGATCCTGGGCAGCTGCCCGTTCCGGTTGCGGCGTTGAAAGCTTCCCGGGCGCCATTTCAACCATTTGGTAACCTTCGCGGCCCCACTTTGCCGCCATGCGTGCCGCCCTTGCCCTGCTCTGTCTCTGGCTTCTGGCCATCTCCGCCCGCGCGGCAGACCCTGCAGCCGTGGCGAAAATCCATGGCGGCATCGTGGACTGCGTGGGCTGCAACCTGGCCGGCGCCGACCTGACCAACACCTGCGTCAAGGAACATGACCTGCACGGGGCCGATTTCACCGGCGCCAACGCCACCTTGATGTGCATGTCCTTCGCCAACTTCACCGGCGTCAGCTTCCGGGGTGCCGAACTGTCGGGCGCCAATCTGGCCGGCGCGAAAATGGACGGCGCCGACCTGACGGGCGCGGGCACCTCGATCACGTCCTTCCTGGGCACTGACCTGACCAAGGTGAAAGGCCTGACCCAGAAGCAGCTGAACGTGGCGTGCGGCGATGCGGCGACCAGGCTGCCGCCCGGCCTGAAAATCCACACCTGCCAATAATCTTTTTAGTGCCGCTCGCCCATACGCTGTCGCTATGGGCCGCGCCTGCGCGCTAGGGTTGCTGCGACTGGACCGCGCGGCGGAACGCCAGCGGATCGTTGATCAGAGCAAAAGGTTCGTGCGTGCCGCCGGTGCCGATCACCGTGATGGTGCCATAGTTGAACAGCCGGCCGAAAATGTCCTGGTTGACCTCCACCGATTCCACCTTGGACAGGTTGATCTCGATGGTGCGGCGGGAAATGAAGCCCAGCTTGACGATCACCCGCCGGTTGGTGACGGCGAACTCGCCGGCCCATTGCCGCAGCCACGCCCCCGCCAGCGACAGGACGCCAAAGCCCAAGAGAACTGCCCCGATGGACGGGTTGATCACCGTGCCCAGCACGATACCGCCGAAGATCAGCGCCGCCGGCGACAGATAGATGATCGGGTGCAGTCCGGTCTCGTAAACGACCTCTTCGCCCGCGATCAGGTTGCTACGGACATAGCTGCCCATCTATTCCGCCGCCTGTTTCAGCGTATCGGGTTTCCAGCGCAGCACCGGCTTGCGCGCGGCCGCGGTCTCGTCCAGGCGGCGGCGCGGCGCCAGGTGCGGCGCGCCGGCAAAGCGAGCCACGTTTTTGGCCAGCGCTTCCTCTGCCAGGGTGTGCAGGACATGGATGAAGCGGTCCAGCGACTCCTTGGATTCGGATTCGGTGGGCTCGATCAGCATCGCGCCATGCACCACCAGCGGAAAGTACATGGTCATGGGGTGATAGCCCTCGTCGATCATCGCCTTGGCGAAGTCCAGGGTGGTCACACCAGTGCCCTCCAGGAAGCTGTCATCGAACAGGGCTTCATGCATGCATGGACCCTCGCCGAACGGCGCGCTCATCACGTCCTTCAGTGACGCCAGGATGTAGTTGGCCGACAGCACGGCGTCTTCGCTGGCCTGACGCACGCCGTCGCGGCCGTGGGACAGCATGTAGGTCAGCGCCCGGCTGAACATGCCCATCTGGCCGTGGAAGGCGCACATGCGGCCGAACGGCTTTGCGCCATCGGGGGCAGCAGCCATGTCCTCGATCAGCCGCAGGCCCTTGCCGTCGGCCACCAGCAGCGGGATGGGGGCGTACGCCGCCAGCCGCGCCGACAGCACCACGGGACCCGCGCCCGGACCGCCGCCGCCATGCGGGGTTGAGAAAGTCTTGTGCAGGTTGATGTGCATGGCATCGATGCCCAGGTCGCCCGGGCGCACCTTGCCGGCAATGGCGTTGAAGTTTGCGCCGTCGCAATAGAAGTAGGCGCCCGCCTCATGCACCGCCTTGGCGATGTCGATGATCTCGCCTTCGAACAGGCCGCAGGTGTTGGGATTGGTCAGCATGATCGCCGCCACGTCCGGGCCCAGCTTGGCCTTGAGAGCCTCGGCATCGACATGGCCGTTGGGCTTGGCCGGGACTTCGTCCACCGTGAAACCGGCAAAGGCGGCGGTGGCGGGATTGGTGCCATGCGCCGATTCCGGCACCAGCACGCGCTTGCGGTCTTCGCCGCGCGCCGCGATGGCGGCACGGATGGCCAGCAGGCCGCACAGCTCGCCATGCGCGCCCGCCTTGGGCGACATCGCCACCGCCGGCATGCCGGTCAGGGTGGTGAGCCAGTTCATCAATTGCGAGATCAGTTCCAGCGCGCCCTGCGTCGTGCTGGCGGGCGCCAGCGGATGCAAATCGCCAAAGCCCGGCAGCCGCGCCATCTTCTCGTTCAGGCGCGGGTTGTGTTTCATAGTGCAGGAGCCCAACGGGTACAGCCCGCTGTCGATGGCGTAGTTCTTGCGCGACAGCCGCACATAATGGCGGATCACTTCCGGCTCGCTGAGCCCCGGCAGGCCGATGCGCGCGGTGCGGCGCATGCCGCCCAGCCTGTCATCGCCCACCTCCATGTCGGGCAGGTCGACGCCGACGGCGCCATGGTCCAGTTCGAAAATCAGCGATTCTTCATGGTCCAAACCCCTGTCACCGGAGATGGTGTCCAGCTCTTCCGGCGTCACGGTGCCCGGCGCAATGGGGCGGCGGCGGTTGGGATCGCCGGCGCCGGTGGGACGGCCCTGGTTGTTCATGCTCATCAGATTGCTCCCTTCAACGCAGCCGTCAGCGCGTCGAAATCGTCATCGGTGTTGGTTTCGGTGGCCGCAACGATCAGCAGGTTCTGGACGGACGCATCATGCGGCAACAGGCGCGAGACCGGCACGCCGGCGATCACGCCACTGGCCGCCAGCGCTTCCACGATAGGCGCGGCGGGCTTGGGCAGCTTGACGGTGAACTCGTTGAAGAATGCGTTTGGCAGCACCTCCACGCCGGGCAGCGATGCCAGCTTCGCGGCCAGCGCCACCGCCTTGGCATGGTTGATCCGCGCCAGGCGGGTCAGGCCTTCCTCGCCCAGCAGCGACAAATGAATAGTGAAGGCCAGGCAACACAGGCCGGAATTGGTGCAGATGTTGCTGGTCGCCTTTTCGCGGCGGATATGCTGCTCGCGAGTCGACAAGGTCAGCACATAGCCGCGGCGGCCTTCGACATCCACCGTCTCGCCGCACAACCGGCCCGGCATCTGGCGCAGGAATTTCTCGCGGGTGGCGAACAGCCCGACATAGGGTCCGCCGAAATTCAGGCCGTTGCCGATCGACTGCCCTTCCGCCGCCACGATGTCGGCGCCTTGCGCGCCCGGCGGCTCCAGCAGCCCCAGCGACACGATCTCGGTCACCACCGCGATCAGCAGCGCGCCCTTGGCATGGGCGGCGTCGGCGATGGGACGCAGATTGCGGATCAGGCCGAACACGTCAGGCGACTGCACCACCACGCAGGAAGTGTCCTCGTCGATCAGGGCAATAATGTCTTCCGCGCTGCCAGGCATGACGGCGGTGCGCTGCATCGGCCCGAACAGGCCGGCCACGGTTTCCACCGTCTCGGCATAATGGGGATGCAGGCCGCCCGACAGGATCGCCTTGCCTCGCTTGGTGACGCGCTGGGCCATCAGAACCGCTTCGGCGGTGGCGGTCGAGCCGTCATAGAGCGAGGCATTGGCCACTTCCATGCCGGTCAGCAGGGCCACCTGGGTCTGGAATTCGAACAGGTACTGCAAGGTGCCCTGGGCGATTTCCGGCTGGTAGGGCGTGTAGCTGGTGAGGAATTCCGAACGCTGGATCAGATGATCCACCGCGCTGGGGACGTGATGCTTGTAGGCGCCCGCGCCGCAGAAGAAGGGCGCTGCGCCGGCCGCGATATTCTTCGCCGCCAGCTTCGACATGTGCCGCTCCACCTCCAGCTCGCCCTGCGTGTCCGGCAGGTCGAAAGTGGATAGCGAGGTCAGCGCCGATTTGGGCACATCGCGGAACAACGCGTCCACGTCGGGCGCGCCGATCCGGGCCAGCATGGCGCGGCGATCATCAGGGGTGAGCGGCAGGTAACGCATCAGAGGGAATCCACGAATTTGGCGTAAGCGTCCTTGTCCATCAGCTTGGCGAACTCGCTCTTGTCGGACAGCTTCAGCTTGAAGAACCAGCCCTCGCCTTCCGGGTCTTCGTTGACCTTGGACGGTTCCTTTTCCAGCGCGCTGTTGGCGCTGGTGACGGTGCCGCCGGCCGTCACGGCCTTGCCGCTGGCAGGCAGTTCGACGAACACCACATCGCCCAGGCTTTCGGCGGCGTATTTGGTGATGCCGACCGTGGCTTCCTCGCCTTCGAGGCGGATCCATTCATGCTGATCGGTATAGCGAACTTCGGACATGGAAAACTCCTAGCGGCGGTAACGGTTGGGAACAAAAGGCATGGCGGCGATGGCGGCAGGCATGGCCTTGCCGCGCACGATCAGGTCGACCGGCGTGCCATTGGCGGCGAATTGGGTTTCCACATAGCCCATGGCCAGCGGACCATTCAGGCTGGGACCAAAGCCGCCGCTGGTGACCTTGCCGATGATGCGGCCAGACTTGTCGGCGATCTCGGTGCCTTCGCGGGCAGGCGCCCGGCCTTCGGGCAGGATGCCGACGCGCTTGATGGCCTGCGGCCCCATGGTCTTTTCGGCGCCTGGAAAATCCTTGGCTTCCTTGCGGCGCTTGCCGATGGACCACATCAGGCTGCCTTCCGCCGGATTGCGGGTCGTGTCGATGTCATGGCCGTAGAGGCACAGCCCCGCTTCCAGCCGCAGGCTGTCGCGCGCGCCCAGACCGATGGGCAGCACTTCGCTTTCGCCCAGCAGTGCGCGCGCCACGCGTTCGGCGTCAGCGCCATCGATGGAGATTTCAAAGCCGTCTTCGCCGGTATAGCCGGTGCGGCTGATGATGGCAGGAGCGCCGGCGACCGTGGCGCCGCGAACCTGCATGAAGGTCAGGGCCGAGATGCCGGGCGAATGGCGCTCCAGCACGTCCACCGCCAGCGGGCCTTGCAACGCCAGCAGCGCGCGGTCGAAACGTGGTGTCAGCGTCGCGGCGCCTTTCAGCTTTTCGCTGATATAGGCGAAGTCGCCCACCTTGGTGTCGGCATTGACCACCAGGTACATATCCGCTTCGCCAGCCAGGCGCGAGAACATGAAATCATCTTTGATGGTGCCTTCATCCGTCAGCAACAGCCCGTAGTGCTGCATGCCCTCTTTCAGGCCGGTGACATCGGCGGGGGTGACGCGCTCCAGCGCGGCAGTGTCGCCCGCCAGGAAGCCCTGGCCCATATGCGAGACATCGAACAGCCCGGCCTTTTCGCGGGTGTGCAGGTGTTCTTTCAGGACGCCCGCGGGATATTGCACCGGCATCTCATAGCCGGCGAACGGCACCATCTTGGCGCCCAGCTCGAGATGCAGGGCGTAAAGCGGTGTGCGAAGAAGCGTGTCGGTCATCAAAATGGTCCCAATAGCAAAGCATGCGCCCGGATGGACGCGTGCCCCTTCTGTCATGGGAACCTGAGAGTTTTCCCTGGGTGGACCCAGGTTACCCCTTCGGCGGAAACGGCCATTGCCGTCTCACTTTCCAGAAGTTCATCACCCGATCGCGGTCCGTTTGCCTGAGAGTTTCCGGGGCGGTTGCTCCTTCGGCCTTCGCCTTCGGCTTCGGTCCGACAAGTCGGATTGAAGCGAAACGAATGTCTCCCGCGTGGGGTCGTGTGCTGGCCAATACCGCGGCGCCATCCGGCGGACGGGAATGTTGCAGAGCATCATAAAGGGGGCCAAAGGCGAGTCAACGAAACCCGGAAAACGGGCAAAGTTACTCACATTCTTTCGGGAACTTCGATGCCCAAAAGGCCCAGAATCCGGGTCAAAACCGCCAAGACCAGGGCACACAGCCCCAGCCGGGCAGCCCGCAGGCCGGCATCGGTTTCCGACAGGATGTGGTGCTCGCCATAGAAGCGGCTGAAGTTCTGCGCCAGCTCGAAGGCATATTCGCACAGCATGTTGGGGGCACGCTTGTCTTCCGCCGACGCCAGCGTGTCGCCCAGCGATAAAAGCTGCAGCACCAGCTTGCGCTCTTCCGGCGAATGAATGGCCGGAACGCCCACAGCCATGCCCTGCTCGCGCGCCTTGCGCAGGATCGACTGGATGCGCACCGCGGCATATTGCAGGTACGGCCCGGTCTTGCCCTCGAACTTCGAAAACCGCTCCAGGTCGAAGATGTAATCGGTGGTGCGATGGTTCGAGAGATCAGCGAACTTGATGGTGGCGAGACCCACCTTGCGCGCGATCTCGGCCCGCTCTTCGGCGCTGAAATCGGCGGCAATGCCCTGCTCGGCCAGGCGCTTCTCGGCTTGCTCCGTGGCCATGCCGATCAGGTCATAAAGCTTCATCGCGCCGCCAGCGCGAGTCTTGAACGGCTTGCCGTCGGGCCCGTTCATGGTGCCATAGCCGACATGTTCCAGATGGGCCTTGCCCGACAGGCCGGCCCTCTCCGCGGCGCGGAACACCTGTTCGAAGTGACCGTGCTGGCGGTGATCCACCACATACAGGATCAGGTCGGGATTTTGTTCGCGCACCCGCTCGATGACGGTGGCCAGATCGGTGGTGCCGTACAGCACCCCGCCCTCGGACTTCACCAATATCAGCGGCGGCATCGGCTTCTTGTCGTCGTCCCTGGCGACCGGGACGACGACGGCGCCCTCGCTGATCTCCGTCAGGCCCCGCGCCTTCAGGTCTTCCAGCATCGGCAGGATCAGCGCATCCACGCTGGATTCACCGTTCCACAGGTCGAACTTCACGCCCAGGGCGCCAAACTCGCGCGTCAGGCCCACTTCGGTGACCTTGACGAAGTGCCGCCACAGGGCGCGATAGCCCGGCCGGCCCGCCTGAAGATCGACCGTGGCGCGGCGCGCCGCTTCCAGCCGCGCCGGATCGGCTTTGCAGGCCGCCGAAGCGCGCGGATAGATCGTTTCCAGATCCTCCATGCTGACAGGCGAGTCTTCGGGATACGGGCCGGTGAAATTGGGGTCGAAATAGACAGGCGCATTGCCGATGATTTCGATCTCGGTGATCAGCTGGCCCATCTGCAGGCCCCAGTCGCCCAGATGCACATCGCTGACAACGTGCCAGCCATTGGCGCGATACAGCCGCTGCAGACAGTCCCCGATGATGGTCGAGCGCAGGTGATGCACGGCCATCGGCTTGGCGATATTGGGACCGCCGAAATCGATCACCACCGTCTTGCCGTTGGGCGTGGGCGCGCCATCCCCGATCTGGCCGGCGCGCGCGTTCAACGCCGCGTCCGTCAAATCCAGATTCAGAAATCCGGGCCCTGCGATCTCCACCTTGGCGAACAGCGGATCGACTTTCAGCCTGGCTGCGATCTTCTCGGCGATGGCGCGGGGATTGGCCTTGGCGGCCTTGGCCGCGGCCAGCGCGCCGTTGCACTGGAATTGCGCCAGGTCGGGCCGGTCTGACGGCTGGACGGACCCGAAACTTTCCGAAAGCCCTTCCGCGGCGAACGCCTGCCCGGCGATGCGCGTAAGCTCCGCAGCCAGAGACGCCGTCATGGGACGTAACGGCCCCTGGTCTTGTTGTACTCGATCTGGGCCGGGGTCATCTGGAAGCCCGCCATCTGCTGATAGTCCCAGGGCAGCTTGCCGTTGGAGACATGCAGCACCAGTTCATCGGGCGACTGCTTGATGGTCACGGCCGTGGCGCCAGGCGCGAAGGTGAAGCGCAGCCGGTATATGTGCTTGGTGAAAATCTTGTTGTTCGAATGGATCACCACGAAATAGGGCACGGTATAGGTCGCCGCTTCCTTGGTCGGCACGCGGGTGGCGCGGAAGGTCAGCTCCAGCGAAGCATGCACCAGCGAGTTCTTGGTGCTGTAGGTGCAGTCGCCTTCCGCATTGATCAGCGAGACGGTGTAGAGCTCGTTGGCGAGGTCGGGCACGGTGCCGGGGCGGAAGATGGTCACGCTCTGGGTATCGGCCAGGATGGCGGGCACCGGGCAGACCGAGATCTTGGTGGTGCAGCCCATCACCAGCAGCAGGGCTGCCAGGGGCACAGTGCGGAACAGGCGGGCATTCATCAACGCAGTTCTTTCCTTGGCTGCCCCAAAAACGGGGTGGCGCTTGACTTTTTCCCGCCCCGGCCCGACTCCTCGGGCGCCCCGATTTGGGCGCCGGACCATAGCCAAGCCGTCCCATGATGGAAAGCATAGAACACCGGAAAAGCCAAGCTTTCCGATGATTTAGACAGGAATCTCAGCCGCCATGGCCGTTTACACCGAGGTCAGTTTCGAGGAGCTGGAGACGCTGCTGGAGCAGTACGACATCGGCACCCCCATGTCCTTCAAGGGCATCGCCGAGGGTATCGAGAACTCCAACTTCTACCTGCAGACCGACCGCGGCGCCTTCATCCTGACCCTGTATGAAAAGCGCGTCGCCGCCGAAGACCTGCCCTTCTTCCTGGGGCTGATGGAGCATCTGGCCAAGGCCGGGGTTCATTGCCCGCTGCCGGTCAAGACCAGGGACGGCCAGTCGCTGGTCAGCCTGAACCTGCGCAACGCCGCCATCGTCACCTTCCTGACCGGCATCGCGCTGCGCCGGCCCGATGTGGCGCATTGCGCCGCCGGCGGCGCCGCGCTGGCCGGGCTGCACAAGGCGGGCGAAGGCTTTGCGCTGAAACGCGCCAACGCGCTGGGCCCTGTGGGCTGGCGGCCTCTGGCCGAATCCATTCACGGGGCCAATACGATCGAGGACGGTCTGGACGCGCTGATCAACGGCTCGCTGGAGGACATCACCGCGGCCTGGCCACACGACCTGCCCAGCGGCGTGATCCATGCCGACTTCTTCCCCGACAATATCCTGTTCGTGGGCGATGCCGTCGGCGGGGTGATCGACTTCTATTTCGCCTGCAACGATTTCTACGTCTATGACCTGGCCACCATGCTGAACAGCTGGTGCTTTGAATTGGACGGCAGCTACAACATCACCAAGGGCCAGGCCGTGATCAGCGCCTATCGCGCGGCACGCCCGCTGAGCGAAGCGGAAATCGCCGCCCTGCCCGTTCTGATGCGCGGCGCGGCGCTGCGCTTCCTGCTGACGCGCACCTATGACTGGCTGAACCAGGACCCCAACGCGATGGTACGGGTCAAGGATCCGCGCGAATATTCCAAGAAGCTGCGCTTCCACAACAAGGTGAAGCACGCGCGGGAATATGGTCTGTGATTGACATCTTCACGGATGGCGCCTGCAGCGGAAATCCCGGTCCCGGCGGCTGGGGCGCGATCCTGCGCGCGAACGGCCACGAAAAGGAATTGAGCGGCGGCGAAGCGGCCACCACCAACAACCGCATGGAACTGATGGCGGTGATCGAAGGGCTGAAGGCGCTGAAGAATGGCAGTCCGGTCACCATCCATACCGACTCCCGCTACGTGATGGACGGGGCGTCGAAATGGATCCTGAACTGGAAGAGAAAAGGCTGGAAGACCGCCGACAAGAAGCCGGTCAAGAACGAAGACCTGTGGCGGGCGCTGGATGACGAAATGGCCCGCCACCAGATCCATTGGATCTGGGTGGCAGGCCATTCGGGTCATCCGGAAAACGAACGGGCCGATCAACTGGCGCGGGATGCGATCCCGCGCCGTTGAGTGTTACGGCAGCTGGCCGGAGCTCAGCAGATATTCGGCGCTGGAAACTTCGAACGCGCCCGGCTCTTCGACATTCAGCGACGTCACCACGCCGTTATCGACGATCATGGAATAGCGCTGGCTGCGCTTGCCCATGCCGAACTTGGTGCCGTCCATTTCCAGGCCGATAGCGCGGGTGAAATCGCCATTGCCATCAGCCAGCATGTGGACGAAGCCGTCGGACTTCTGGTCCTTGCCCCAGGCGCCCATGACGAACGCATCATTGACCGAGACGCAGGCGATCGCGCTAACGCCCTTGGCCTTCAGCGCATCGTAATTCTGCACGAAGCCCGGAACGTGCTTGGCCGAACAGGTCGGGGTGAAGGCGCCCGGCAACGCGAACAGCGCCACCTTCTTGCCGGCAAAGAAGCTGTCGGTAGGCACAGGGGTGGGCTTGCCGTCCTGCATTTCCATCAGGGTGGCGGAAGGGATCTTGTCGCCGACTTTGATCGTCATCATGGGTCTCCGTTGTGTGAAAGGGATCAGCCGATTTCGGGTGCGGCTGCTACGCTATAATGCCTGGCAATGTATTCCAGTGCCGCCGCGCCATCGAGCGGCTGGGAAAAATAATAGCCCTGGCCGAATTCGCAGCCGATCCTGGCAAGAAACTGGGCATCCGCCTCGCTTTCCACGCCTTCGGCCACCACCGCGCGCTTGAGCTCATGGGCCATGGAAACGATGCCCGACAGCACAACCTCGCCATCGGTATCGATATCGGTGCCGCCGTGGCGGGCCAGGAAGGCCTTGTCGATCTTGACCGTATCCACCGGCAGAGTGCGGAATTCGCTGAGGGTGCTGGCGCCGGTGCCGAAATCGTCGATCGACAGCCCGGCGCCCGCGGCACGGATGCGCGCCATGATCTGGGGCATCTTGGGATCGGCGGCGATGGCGCTTTCGGTGATTTCCAGGTTCAGGGTGCCTTCGGCGATGCCGCTGCCCGACAGGATCGTCTTGAGCAGCGCTTCGAAGCCGGCATCCTTCAACTGGCGGCGGGAGAAATTGACGCTGACGAACAGAGGCGGCTTGAGCGGGAAATAGCGCTGCCAATGCGCCAGGTCGGTGGCGGCGCGCTCCAGGGCGAAACGCCCCAGCTCCACGATCAACCCGGTTTCCTCGGAATGGGCGATGAAGTCGCCGGGCGAGATCAGGCCCTTGATGGGATGCTGCCAGCGCAGGAGCGCCTCGAAGCCTGCCACAGAACGATCGGAAAGCCGGATGATGGGCTGGTAGAATACGTCGAGTTGGTTGGCGGTCAGGGCATGGCGCAGTTCGCTTTCCAGCGCCACGCTGTCGCCTGGCGCCAGGATTTCCAGTTCCGCGGAATAGAGCCGGGCGCAGGCGCCACCCTGGCGCTTGGCGGCGATCAGCGCCAATTCGGCATTCTTGATCAGGGCAAAGGGGTCTTCGCTCTGCTGGCCGGTGGCCATGCCCACGCTGCAGGGCGCGAAGACTTCGCGGCCACCCACGCCATAGGGCTTGCCGCAGGCTTCCGCCAGCGCATTGCCGATGGGCTGGGGCGCGCGGCGGGGATTGGGAAACAGTAGCGCGAAACTGTCGCCGCCGACGCGGAAGATCTGCGCCGGCTCGCCCAGGCCCGACAGGCGTTCGGCCGCCATTTTCAGAATACTGTCGGCGCCGGCATCACCCAGGCTGCCATGGATGGCCTTGAAGCGGTCAATGTCCAGCAGCGCGAACAGCGCCTTGTCGAAGCCATCGCCCAGCGCATCCAGCGCTTCCATCAACGCCACGCGGTTGCCAAGCCCGGTCAGCGCGTCGCGCGGCAGGGCGGCATCGCGCTTGCGCTCGCTCTCGGCGGCCAGTTGCGCGAATTCGGCTTCCTTGCGCTGGGTGACATCGGAGATCAGGCCCAGGCAATCGGACGGCACATCCTGCTCGCTGACGATGGTGGCGCGCAGCTCCAGCCAGCGATAGGGGCCGCTGCCGCCGCGGGCGCGGAATTCCAGCCGGAACGCCAGGCCGGGGCGCTGGCGATATTCCTCCAGCGCGCGGGTATAGATCTCGCGGTCCTCTGGATAGACGTGGCTCACCCAGTCGCCATGCGACAGGGTGGTTTCATGCATGGACAGGCCCACCATCTGGGCGGCTTCGGTCGAAAGCGTGAGAAGCCCGGCGCGGAAATCCAGATCGAACACGCCCTGGTGCGCCGCGCCGATTGCGGCGCGCGCCAGGCTGTTGAAGGGCGCATTGATGTCGATCGCCTGCGTCTCGGCGGCCGGCGCCTGCTCTTCCAGAAGCTTGGCGGCATAGGAGCCGTGCAGGAACGGCAGCACGGCGATTTCTTCGCTGGCGATCACCGCCAGCGCCAGCAGGATGGCGCCCGCCGCCGCAAAGCCGCCGGTCGCTGCCGGGCCGGTGAGATTTTCGCCAAGCCCGCCGACCGCCATCACCGCGGCGGCCAGGGCGACCAATGCGAAAGCGCCGGCGCTGGGGGCAATGACCTGCGCCGCCTTGTGGCCGCTGCGGCCGCAATAGACCAGATAGGCCGCAACGCCGATGGAGCCCAGCACAATGGCGATGTCGGTCAGCAAGGTGGCGCCCGGCAGGCCCAGATAGGCCGCCGCGCCCAGCGCGATCAGGCCCCAGATGGTGCGGTGAAAATGCTTTTCGTATTTGGGCCAGGTGTCGCGCACCGGGATGATGGCATTGGCCAGCTGCGTGCCCGCCGCCAGCGCCAGCGCCGTGAGGAAGGCCGACAGGCCGAAGGGGCCGCCGATGCGGGTGGCCAGGTTGCCGTCGAACATGCCGGTGCCCGACAGCCAGCTTGCCAGCAGCATCAACAGCGTGATCGCCACCCAACGCGGCGCGGCATGACCGATCAATACGGCAAGGCCGCCGGTGATCAGCGCCGCAGCAGCGATCAGCGCGCCCACCGCGGTGATGAAAATTGCCAGTTGGCGATTGTGGGAAGACAGCGCCGGCTCTGTCCAGGCGCCAATGGCCGGCGGGCTGTCGGCCGAGCCGACGCGGATGGCTAGGCCCACCGTCGAGACCGGCGGCACGATCACGCGCCAGGCGCGGCGGCCATAAGCGGAGGCGGTTTCCACCACCGTGCCGGAATCCGAACTGGCCAATGCCAGGATCGCGGGCCGGGTGCGGCGCGGCAGAAGTGAGAGCGCCGCACGCGGCGGCTGGCCCGCCAGCAGCACGCGGGTGGCGGGGCGCACCGTGTCATTGCTGACCTGCACGATGTACCAGCGGGAACCGTCATCCTCGACACCGCCCGGCGCCTTGTAGGGCGACAGCGCGGATTTCAGTTCCAGCACATTGTCGGTCTTGCCGAAATTGACCTGCGGCGCCTGATTGGCCTGGGATGCGGACTTGGCGGCAGGCGGCGCGGCAAGCGCCGGCGCCGCTGCCAGAAGCGCAACGCAGGCAAACACTATGCGGCGAAATTTGTTCATGAATCCTGTGTCGCCGGGCGCGCGCTAACCTAGCTGCGCTTCTTCCTTGAGCAAAGCAAATAGCAGGTGATCGGCCCATTCCCCTTTGATCAACAGGTAGCGGCGGGCCAGCCCTTCCTGGCGGAACCCGCAGCGGACCAGCAGCTTCTGCGAAGCCAGGTTGCCGGTCAGGCAGGCGGCCTCTATCCGGTGCAACCCCAGAGTACGGAACACGAAGGGCACCAGCGCCTTCACTGCCCTGGTCATGTGGCCCTGATTGGCGAATTTCGATCCCACCCAATAACCAAGCGTGCAGCATTGGGTGACGCCGCGCCGCACGTTGGACAGGGTGCAGCCGCCCAGCAGCGCATCGTCGCTGGCGCGCATCACGAAGAACACATAGGCCGAGTCCAGCCGCGTCTCTTTCTGGTAGCGCTTGATGCGGCGGCGAAAGGCGCCGCGCGACAGCTCGTCATCGGCCCAGACCGGTTCCCAGGGCGTTAGGAATTCGCGGCTTTCGGCGCGCAGCTTGCTCCACACCGGATAATCGGCGATGCGCGGATAGCGCAGATAGATGCCCTGCCCGTGGATCACAGGCTGCTGGCCACCCGGAAAGGTGAGCCCGCGCATGAAGGCGATGGGGCTGGTCTTTGCGAAAGCGGCCTTGACCATTATTCCGCCGCGTTTGCGATGGTGACGCCGAAGCGGCGCGTGAAGGCCGCATGGGATTCCAGTTTCCGCACCGGACCCATGCCCGCTATGGTGGGGCTTCCCGCCTGCATCACCGTGGCGGCATAACGCTTCACCGCCGCAGCATCAATGGCGTCCAGTTGCGCCACTATTTCCGCCGCCGGCTGAACCCGGCCCAGGGAAAAGAGCTGGCCGGCAATATGTTCGGCCCGGGTGCCCGGCCGTTCCATGCCCATCAGCAGCGAGACCTTCAGCTGGGCGCGGGCGCGTTGCACTTCTGCCTCGGTCAGGTTGCCGGCAATGGCATCCATCTCACCCGCGATGACGGCGGAGATTTCCGCCGCTTCGCTTTCGCCCGTGCCGGCATAGACGCCCAGGAAGCCGCTGTCCTGGAAGCCGCTGGAAAAGGCATAGATGGAATAACAAAGGCCGCGCTTCTCTCGCGCTTCCTGGAACAGGCGCGAAGAGGTGCCCCCGCCCAGCGCGGTGGCATAGATCTGGGCCACGAAATAATCGGGATCTGCATTCGAAAGACCGGGAAAGGCGTAAACGACATGCGCCTGTTCCAGGTCCGAGACTTCGCGGAAATCGCCGCCGGTGTATTGCGACGGTGCGTATGACGGCACAGCGCCCTTGTTCAGGCCGGCACATTTTTCTTCTGCTAGCTTCACGATCTCGGCGTGATTCACCGCGCCAGACGCAATCAGGGTCATGCCGTCCAGCCGGTAATGCGAGGCCATGTAGGACTTGAGCATGTCGCGGTTGAAGGCGTTGACCGTGGCTTCCTCGCCCAGGATCGGCCAGCCCAGCGGCTGGTCCTTGAAAATGGCCGACTGCAGATGGTCGAACACGATGTCGTCGGGCGTGTCGCGCGCCTGACCCAGTTCCTGCAGCACCACCTGGCGCTCGCGCTCCAGCTCGGCCTCTTCGAAAGTCGGGTTGGTCAGGATGTCGCCAATCATGTCCAGCGCCAGCGGCACATCGGCCTTCAGCACCCGGGCATGGAAGGCGGTCTGCTCGCGGCTGGTATAGGCGTTGAGCACGCCGCCAACCGCTTCAATCTCTTCGGCGATGGCGCGGGCGCTGCGCGTGGTGGTGCCCTTGAAGGCCATGTGCTCCAGCATGTGGGAGACGCCCATCTCGGCCGGGTCTTCGTTGCGGCTGCCGGTGTTCACCCAGATGCCCAAGGCGGCGCTTTCAAGCCCCGGCATCGGGTCGGAAACGACCGTCAAGCCATTGGGAAGTCTGGATATTTCCAAGGTCATAGCCCCAGTCTATTGGAGATGAACTTGCGAAGCAAAGACAGGTCGTGGGGCAGGACGTCCAGCTTTTCGGGCAGGTCCATGACCTTCCTGAGGCCATCGGGCATGGCCGGATTGCGGCCGATGGCGCGGGCCACCGCATCGGGAAACTTGGCCGCGTGCGCGGTGGAGAGAATGACAATCGGCGTGGCCGAGGCAGGAATGCGGCGGGCGGCATGCACGGCCACGGCGGTGTGGGGATCGATCACCTGCCCTGTCTCGGCGGCCACCGCCTTGATGGTGGCGATCGTGTCGTCATCGTTGCAGGCATAGGCGCTGTAGCGGGCGCGCAAGTTTTCCAGCACCGGCGCCGGCAGCACCAGCTTGCGGTCGCGCGCGAAGTCGGACATGGCGGCGGCAACCCAGTCGCCGTCGCGGCCACAGGCTTCGAACAGCGCGCGCTCGAAGTTGGACGCCACCTGGATATCCATGGACGGGCTCAAGGTGGCGTGTGACGTACCCGAGGCATAGATGCCCTCGTTCAGCGCGCGGGCCATGATGTCGTTGGCGTTGGTGGCGATCACCAGCCGCGCCACATTCAGGCCCATGCGCTGTGCGGCTTCGCCGGCAAACACGTCGCCGAAATTGCCGGTGGGCACCACGAAGGTGGCGGGCTTGCCCAGCGCCGCCGTGGCGGTGAAGTAATAGACCGACTGCGCCGCGATGCGGGCGAAGTTGATCGAATTGACCGCGGTCAGTCCGGTCTGGTGCGCGAATTCGGTTTGCGCGAACAGGTCCTTCACCAGGCCCTGGGCGTCGTCGAAGCTGCCTTCCAGCGCGATGTTGTGCACGTTCGCATGGGGGCTTGTCGTCATCTGGCGGCGCTGCACTTCGCTGACGCGGCCGCGTGGATGCAGCACAAACACTTCGATGTTGGGCAAGCCGCCCAGCGCCGCGATGGCGGCCGAGCCGGTATCGCCGCTGGTGGCAGCGACGATGGTGACCTTGCCGCCGCGCCGCGTCAGCGCGCGGGCGAACAGCCGGCCCAGGATCTGCAGCGCAATGTCCTTGAAGGCGAAGGTGGGGCCGTGGAACAGCTCCAGCAGATACTGGCTGCCGTTCGAGGACCGCGCGATGGAACGCAGCGGCGCGATGACCGGCGATTCAAAGCCGGCATAGGCGGCTTCGATGTCGGCCTTCAGTTCGTCGGGCGTGAAAGATTCGCCGGCGAAGCGCGACAGCACCTCATAGGCCACCGCCTGGTAAGGCTTGCCCGCAAAGGCGGCGATCTGCGCGACGCTGAGCTGCGGCCAGCTTTCGGGCAGGTACAGGCCGCCGTCCGGCGCCAGGCCGGCCAGGAGAACATCGGAAAAGGAAGCGCGGGACGCCTGGCCCCGGGTGGAAATGAACTGCATCGCCAAGGGGTTATAGG
>CAIUTH010000088.1 GCA_903902075.1 uncultured Alphaproteobacteria bacterium | reverse complement strand
GCTGGTGCTGGCCGCCGTGTCGGTGGTGGTGATCGGGCGTGCATTCTTCCCGCGGAACTTGACTCCCTGAGGCCCTCTTGATTTGTCTGCCCCCATGACTCGGATCTTTATTTTCCCCGGACAGGGCAGCCAGAAAATCGGCATGGGCAAGGAGCTCGCCGATGCTTTCGCGTCTGCGCGCGAAGTCTTCCAGGAAGTGGATGACGCACTGTCGCAAAAGCTTTCCAAGATCATGTGGGAAGGCCCGGAGTCCGATCTTGTCCTGACCGAGAATGCCCAGCCCGCCATCATGGCCGCCTCCATCGCGGTGGTGCGTATCCTGGAAAAGGAAATGGGCCTGGATGTTGCCAGGCACGCCCATCTGGTTGCCGGTCACAGCCTGGGGGAATATTCGGCGCTCTGCGCCGCCGGGGCTTTCTCGCTGGCCGATACCGCGCGTCTATTGAAGACGCGCGGCCAGGCGATGCAGTCGGCGGTGCCGGTGGGCGAGGGCGGCATGACCGCACTGATCGGCGCGGAAATCGAACAGGCCGAGGAAGTTGCCACGGAGGCCGCCGCCGCCGGCGGCACCTGCGTCGTTGCCAATGACAATGCGCCGGGCCAGGTGGTGATTTCCGGCACATTGGATGCGCTGGCGCGCGTGCCCGATATTGCCAAGGCCAAGGGCATCAAGCGCGCTTTGCCGCTGGCGGTGTCCGCACCCTTCCATTGCCCGCTGATGCAGCCGGCCGCCGACAAGATGGCTGAAGCGTTGGCCGCGGTGACCATCCGCCCGCTGGTGGTGCCGGTGCTGGCCAATGTCACTGCCAAGGAAGCGAGCAATCCCGATCATGTCCGCCGGCTGTTGGTGGAGCAGGTTACTGGCCGTGTGCGCTGGCGTGAAAGCGTCCTGTCGCTGCAGTCGCTGACGGTGGACATCACGGTGGAATTTGGCGGCAACAAGGTGCTGTCCGGCATGGTCAAGCGCATCGATCCGTCGCTGCAGATGATCACGCTCGATACCCCAGCCGACCTGGAAGCTTTTGGGAAATCATTGTGACCCTCACCCTTCGACAAGCTCAGGGTAAGGACTTAAACTCGATCCTTATGCTGAGCTTGTCGAAGCATGACGGCCAAGGAAAAACGCATGTTTGATCTCACAGGAAAAACCGCACTCGTTACCGGGGCCTCCGGCGGCATCGGCGGTGCCATCGCCAAATCCCTGCATGGCCAGGGCGCCAAGGTGGTTCTGTCGGGCACCCGCGCCGAAGCGCTGGAAGCGGTGCGCGCCGAACTGGGCGCCAATGCCTTCATCGCCCCGGCCAACCTGTCCGACATCGCATCCGTCGAAGCCCTGACCAAGTCGGCGGAAGAAGCCGCGGGCGGCAGCATCGACATCCTGGTCAACAATGCCGGAATCACCAAAGACAATCTCTTCATGCGCATGAAGGATGATGAGTGGGACCAGGTGATCGCGGTCAATCTCACTGCCGCCTTCCGACTGTCGCGCGCCGTGCTGCGCGGCATGATGAAGAAGCGCTGGGGTCGCATCATCCAGATCACATCCGTGGTCGGCGCCACCGGCAATCCGGGCCAGGGCAACTATGCCGCCGCCAAGGCGGGTCTTGTGGGCATGAGCAAGAGCCTGGCGGCCGAAGTCGCCTCGCGCAACATCACCGTGAATGCCGTGGCGCCCGGTTTCATCCAGACCGCCATGACGGATGTGCTGACCGACCAGCAAAAAGAGATGATTGCTGCGCGAATCCCCGCCGGCCGGATGGGGCTTCCGGGCGAAATCGCCGCCGCCGTGACCTATCTGGCATCGCAAGAAGCGGCCTATGTGACGGGCGAAACCATCCACATCAATGGTGGGATGGCGATGATATGACTGTAATTACAATAGCTTAAGCACTACATTGGCGAGACGGAACGGTTATGTTACCAAACCGGCCATCCCGCGAAGCACCGAAACAGCGGGTCCGGCGTTTCCCCATTTGCCGGTTTGAAATCTAGAGAGGCTTACAAGTCCATGAGCGATACTGCCGAGCGCGTGAAGAAGATCGTCGTCGAACATCTCAATGTCGATGCCGAGAAAGTCACGGATACCGCGTCCTTCATCGAAGACCTGGGCGCTGACAGCCTCGACACCGTCGAGCTGGTCATGGCGTTCGAAGAAGAATTCGGCATCGAAATTCCCGATGAC
Organism: uncultured Alphaproteobacteria bacterium; assembly: GCA_903902075.1. Taxonomy (GTDB): domain Bacteria; phylum Pseudomonadota; class Alphaproteobacteria; order Micropepsales; family Micropepsaceae; genus Rhizomicrobium. Next base: position 4,825 of record CAIUTH010000088.1, on the reverse strand, counting down.
GCGGCCGAGTCCATCGTGACCGTCGGTGACGCCGTCAAGTATATCGACAAAGCCAACGCCTCCTGATCCGGCGCTGAAGGTCAGAGGACCATGCGCAGGGTCGTAGTCACCGGCCTGGGGCTCGTCACACCGCTGGCATGCGGCGTGGAGGAGACTTGGTCGCGCCTGCTTGCCGGGCAATCGGGCGCCAGCGCCATCACCAAGTTCAAGGTGGATGACCTGGCGACCAAGATCGCTTGTCAGGTGCCGCGCGGCGATGGCTCGGACGGCACCTTCAATCCCGACCAGTGGGTGGACGCCAAGGAACAAAGGCGCATGGATGATTTCATCATCTATGGGCTGGCGGCGGCCAAGCAGGCCGTCACCGATTCCGGCTGGGTCGCCCGGAGCGACGAGGACAAGTACCGCACCGGCGTGTTGATCGGTTCGGGCATAGGCGGGCTGGACGGGATCGAGCAGGCCTCGATCCTGGTCCATGAAAAAGGCCCGCGCCGCCTGTCGCCCTTCTTCATTCCGGGCCGGCTGATCAATCTTGTGTCGGGCTATGTCTCAATCGAGCACAGCTTCAAGGGCCCCAACCATGCGGTGGTCACCGCCTGCGCCACCGGCGCGCATGCCATCGGTGATGCCGCCCGGCTGATCGCGCTGGACGATGCCGACGTCATGGTCGCCGGCGGCGCCGAGAGCGCGGTCTGCCGTATCGGCATCGCCGGCTTCAACGCCTGCCGCGCCTTGTCGACCGCCTACAACGACACGCCCACTAAGGCTTCGCGTCCCTATGACAAGGACCGCGACGGTTTCGTGATGGGCGAGGGCTCCGGCATCGTGGTGCTGGAAGAACTGGAACACGCCAAGGCGCGCGGCGCCAAGATCTATGGCGAAGTCACCGGCTATGGCCTGTCGGGCGATGCCTATCACATCACCGCGCCGTCGGAAGATGGCGATGGCGGCTACCGGGCCATGCAGATGGCGCTGAAGCGCGCCGGTATCGCCCCGTCCGACATCGATTACGTCAACGCCCATGGCACATCCACCATGGCCGACGGCATCGAGCTGGGCGCGGTGGAACGCCTTCTGGGCAATGCCGCCGCCAAGACCGCCATGTCCTCGACCAAATCCTCGATCGGGCATCTTCTGGGTGCCGCCGGTTCGGTGGAAGCGATTTTCTGCCTGCTGGCGATGCGCGACGGCATCGTGCCGCCCACCATAAACCTGGACAATCCCGACGTGGTGACGGCCATGGACCTGGTGCCCCACAAGGCACAGAAGCGTGACGTCAAGATCGCCATGTCCAACAGCTTCGGCTTCGGCGGCACCAACGCTGCCCTGATCCTGTCCAAAATTTGATGCGTCTGCTCTTCGTCCTGGTGGTGCTCTGCGTCATCGCCGCCGGGGTGTTCGAATGGGCCTGGTCCGCCTGGGACGGCCCGGGCATGCCGGCGCGTTCGGGCAACGAAACGGTGGTGATGGTGGCGCCCCGCACCCGCGTCCATGATATCGCCCAAACCCTGGAACAGACGGGCGCGCTCAAGAGCGCGGTGATCTTCGAGCTCAACCTGCGCCTGCGCGGCTTGGCCGACAAGATCAAGGCCGGCGAATACGCCATTCCCTCGGGCTCCTCGATGCACGCTATCGCCGGCATCCTGGTGAACGGCAAGTCCATCCAGTACAAGCTGACAGCCGCCGAAGGCCTGACCAGCGACATGATCTGGAAGCTGGTGCAGAAGAACGATGTGCTGGTGGGCGATGCCGGACCTGTGCCTGCGGAAGGCACGCTGCTGCCGGAAACCTATCTCTTCACCCGCGGTGAGACCCGCGCGCATCTGCTGGCCAAGATGGCCCGTGCCCAGGACGCGTTCCTGGCCGGGAAATGGGAAAGCCGCGCCGGCGGTCTGCCCCTGGCCTCCATGCGCGAGGCGATCATCCTGGCCTCCATCGTGGAAAAGGAAACCGGGCTGGCCTCGGAGCGCCGCCATGTCGCCGCCATCTTCATCAACCGGCTGAAGATCGGCATGCGGCTGCAGACGGACCCCACCATCATCTATGACCTGACCAAGGGCTATCCGCTGGGCCGCGGCATTCGCGCCAGCGAGCTGGCGGCGGCCACGCCCTACAACACCTATGTCATCACGGGGCTGCCGCCGGGCCCCATCTGCAACCCGGGCAAGGACGCCATCGCCGCGGTGCTCCATCCAGAAACCAGCGATGACCTGTATTTCGTCGCCACCGGCCATGGCGGGCATGCCTTCGCCGCCACCATCGCGCAGCAGGAACGCAACGTTGCCGCCTATCGCGCTTTTGAGCGCCAGAACCACGCCAATGAGAATCCGGCGCCTGATCCGGTGACGGTCAGCGAAAGGCTGGGCGAGGCGCCGGTTCCGGTTCCCGATGTTGCGGCGCCCAGGCTGCCCGCGCCGCACAAGAAAAAGCGCGCCGGTCACCGCAGGTGACAGCGCCTGTCTGCACGGGCTAATTTCGCGGCTCAGCGGAGTTGCCCATGACCTTTGCCAGCATGACGGGATTTGCCGAAAGTACGGGCAGCTACGAAGGCCTGCGCTGGCGCTGGGAAGCCAAGAGCGTCAATGGCCGCAGCCTGGACCTACGGCTGCGCACCCCGCCCGGCTATGATGGATTGGAAGCCCCCGCACGCCGGCTGGCGGGCGAGCGTTTCCTGCGCGGCGCCTTCCAGATTTCCCTTTCCGTCGAACAGCCGGAAACCGCGCGCGGCCTCAGCGTGGATGCCGCAGCCCTGGCAAGCGCCGTGCGCATCGCGCGCGAGGTCGCCGCCGAAACAGGCCTCGCGCCGGCGCGGGTGGATGGCCTTCTGGCGCTCAAGGGCGTGATCGTCGCCGATGAAGTGGCCGCGCCGCTCGATCCGGTGGCGCGGGGGCACCGCGATGCCGCCATCGTGGAAAGCCTGGCGGGGGCCTTTGACCGGCTGGTGAAGGAACGCTGCAGCGAAGGCGCCAAGCTGGCAGCGCTGATGACGGCGCAAATGGACGAGATCGAAAAGCTGGTGGGTGAGGCGGGGCGTCTGGCCGCCACCCAGCCCGCGGCGCTGAAAGCCCGGCTGGATGCCCAGCTCAAGGAATTGCTGGACGGCGGTTCGGTGTCCGAAGACCGGCTCGCGCAGGAAGTGGCGCTTCTGGCGGTGAAGGCCGATGTGCGCGAGGAGCTGGACCGGCTCGCCGCCCATGTCCAGGACGCCCGTGCCCTGATCGCGGACGGCAAGGGCGTGGGCCGCAAGCTGGATTTCCTGGCCCAGGAATTCAACCGCGAAGCCAACACATTGTGCTCCAAATCCAGCGACATCGCATTGACCCGAACCGGCCTCGCCCTTAAGGCGGTGATCGACCAGTTCCGCGAGCAGTCCCAGAATGTCGAATAGCAATATCCAGCGCCGTGGCCTGATGCTGGTCCTGTCTTCGCCGTCGGGGGCGGGCAAGACCACCTTGTCGCGCCGCCTGCTGGAGAGCGACGGCAATATCCAGCTGTCGGTATCCGCCACCACCCGCCCGATGCGGCCGGGCGAAGTGCACGGCAAGGATTATCACTTTCTCGGCATCGAAGAGTTCGACGCCTGGCGGGCGGAGGGCAAGTTCCTGGAACATGCCACCGTGTTCGGCAATCGCTATGGCACGCCCTCCCACCTGGTGAACGATGTGCTCAGCAGCGGCCGCGATGTCCTGTTCGACATCGACTGGCAGGGCACCCAGCAGCTGAAGGAAAAAAAGCGCGACGATTTGGTCAGCATCTTCATCCTGCCGCCCAGCCATGACGAGCTGGAGCGCCGGCTGCGGAGCCGCGCCCAGGACAGCGAGGAAACCGTGGCAGGCCGCATGGCCAAGGCGGCCGACGAAATCAGCCATTGGCCCGAATATGACTATGTGATCGTCAACACCGATGTGGACAAGGCGCTGGGCGACATCCAGGCGGTCCTCAATGCCGAGCGCCTTAAGCGCAGCCGCCAGACCGGCATCTCGGAGTTTGTCGGCAAGCTGGTATGACGCCGGTCGTGATCCTGGGCAGCCTGGCTGCCATCGCCTCCACCGTCAGCTTCGCCCCCCAGGCCATCAAGATCATCCGCACGCGCCAGACAAAGGATATCTCGCTGGGCATGTATGCCATCACCGTCACGGCGTTTGCGCTGTGGTGCGCCTATGGCGTGATGCTGGGTCAGTGGCCGCTAATCGCCTCCAACAGCATCTGTCTTTTGCTGTCCGGCTTTATCCTGGTGATGAAGCTTCTGCCGTGCCGCGCCAAGGGCTAGATCGCCGACGCGGTGACGCCGAAAGCCTAGGTTCCCAGTCCTGGTTTTTGTGCCATACTGTACGGATAGAATGGCGGGGGCCCCAATGTCTGATACCGAAAATTCGCGCCGCATCATCCTTGCGGGCCTGCTGTCGCTTGTGCCGTTGAAGGCTGCCGCGCAGATCCAGTTGCCGGGCGCAGTCAGCGATTACCTGAACCGCAACAAACCCGCTTCGGCGCCTGTGTCTGCCGGCGCGCCGGCCGGTGCGGCGCTCAGCCAGAACCAGATCGGTGCGGGCCTTAAGGATGCGATGAAGGTCGCTTCGCGCAAGGTGATCGGCCAGGTCGGCAAGCCGGGTGGCTATTTCAGCGATCCGGCCATCCGGATTCCGCTGCCGGGCGGTCTGGAACGCGTTGCGGGGCCGCTCCGCGCGGTGGGCGCTGCGGGGTTGCTGGATGATCTGACTGCGCGGATGAACCGCGGCGCCGAGCAGGCCGCGCCCAAGGCTCTCAATATCTTTGTCGACGCTGCTTCCGGCATGAGTTTCGATGATGCGCGCGGCATCCTGACCGG
>CAIUTH010000087.1 GCA_903902075.1 uncultured Alphaproteobacteria bacterium | reverse complement strand
CTGGTGCTGCAGGGCAAGAAGCTGGAAGACGTCAAGCTGGTGACCAGCGGCGCCGGCGCCGCGGCTTTGGCCTGCGTCGACCTTCTGGTAGCGATGGGCCTGCCGGTGGACAACATCACCCTTACCGACATCAAGGGCGTTGTGCACAAGGACAGGGGCGATGAGATGGCACCCAATCTTTCGCGCTATGCCCGCAAGACCGATGCCCGCACCCTGGGCGATGTGCTGGTCGGCGCCGATGTGTTTCTGGGCCTGTCCGCGCCCAATGTGCTCAAGGCCGAATGGCTGCCGCAGATGGCGGCAAAGCCGCTGATCCTGGCACTGGCCAATCCCGATCCAGAAATCCTGCCCGAAGTCGCCAAGGCGGCGCGGCCCGACGCCATCATCGCCACCGGCCGCTCCGACTATGTAAACCAGGTCAACAACGTCTTGTGCTTTCCCTTTGTCTTCCGGGGCGCGCTGGACGTGGACGCCACCACCATCAACGAGCCCATGAAGGTGGCGGCCGTCGAAGCCATCGCCGCGCTCGCCCGCGCCGAAGCCAGCGACGTGGTGGCGAGCGCCTATGGCGGGGCGCAGACCGGCTTCGGCCCCGACTACATCATTCCCAAGCCCTTCGATCCGCGCCTGATCCTGTCCATCGCGCCGGCCGTGGCGCGCGCCGCCATGGACTCCGGCGTGGCGCGCCGGCCCATCACCGATTTCGACGCTTACGAAAGCGAACTGGAAAAGTTCGTCTACCGTTCCGGCCAGCTGATGCGCCCCGTTTTCGAGGTCGCCCGCCGCAATCCCAAGCGCGTGGTCTATGCCGAAGGCGAGGAAGACCGGGTGCTGCGCGCGGTGCAGACCGTGGTGGACGAAGGACTGGCCCATCCCACATTGATCGGACGCCGCGATGTCATTCTGGCGAAAACCAAACAGCTGGGCTTGCGCCTGGATTTCAACAAGGAAGCGCGCATCCTGGACCCGCAGGCGGACCGCGAATTCTTCGCGCCCCTGACCGAACGCTATCAACGGATGGTGGAGCGGCGCGGCGTGCAGCCGGAATCTGCGGCCCGCTGGATCGCCACCCGTCACGGCATCGCCGCCGCCATGCTGCTGGAAGCCGGTGACGTGGATGCCGCTTTGTGCGGTGGTTTGGGTGACTGGACGCGCCAGCTGCAGAACATTCTGCCGATCATTCCGCGCCAGCGCGGCGTTACAAGGCTTTATTCGCTGTCGGCGCTGATCCTGCCCAATGGCGCGCTGTTCTTCTGCGACACCCACGTCAATGTCGATCCCACTGCCGAGCAGATCGCGGAGATGACCCAGCTGGCCGCCAGAAGCGTGCGCCGCTTCGGTCTGGCGCCCAAGGCCGCGCTGCTGTCGCACTCCAGCTTCGGCACCTCCCATTCGCCCAGCGCCATCAAGATGCGCAAGGCGCTGAGCCTGCTGCGCGCCGCCGAGCCGGATTTCGAGATCGACGGCGAAATGCATGCCGATGCGGCGCTGAGCGATGTGCTGCGCGGACGCGTCGTGTCCAACAGCCCCCTCACCGGCTCGGCCAACCTGCTGGTGATGCCCAGCCTGGATGCCGCCAATATCGCACTGACCTTGCTGTCGGCCGCCACCGAGGCGCTGCTGGTGGGACCCCTGCTGCTGGGCGTGTCCAAGCCGGTGCATGTGATGGTCCCGTCGGTGACGGCGCGCGGCATCGTCAACATGACCGCCTTGGCCGTGGCCCAGGCCGCCGCACAAAACTAAGAAAAGAACGGAACGCCCAATGGAAGTCCTGGACCTGAAACAGATGGCGCAAGACGCCATCGCGCTGCATCAGCAGGGCAAGCTGGATCAGGCCGAGGCGCTGTACATGAAGATCCTGGGCGCCGATCCCGCCCTGTTCGGGCCGCGCTATTACATGGGCATCCTGCGCATGCAGCAGAACCGCTTTGAGGAAGCCTGCACCTTCCTGGGCGAGGCCTCCACGGTTTATCCCGACGATCTTGGCTGCCTGATGAATTACGGCATGGCGCTGCGCGCCGCCCGCCGCGTCGAAGAGGCGCTGGCCATGTTCGACCGGGCGCTGGCGATCCAGCCCAACATGGCCGAGGGACTTTACAATCGCGGCGTGGCGCTGGCGGACCTACAGCGTTTCGAACTGGCGGTGGATTCCTACGACCGCGCCCTGGTGGTGCAGCCCGAAATGATCGCCGCGCGGGTCAACCGCGCCGTGGCGCTGGCGGCGGTGGGCCGGCTGGACGACGCCATTGCCGGCTATGACCGGGTGCTGTCGATGCAGCCCAGCAATACCAACGTCCTGGTTCAACGCGGCATGGCGCATCGCGCCAAGGGCCGCCCCCTGCAGGCGCTGGAAGATTACAACCGCGCCCTGGCCGTGGCGCCCGGGGACGCCAACGCCACCTACAATCGCGGCGTCATTATGCTGGACCTGCAGCGCGCCGATGAGGCGCTGTCTGATTTCGACGCCGTGATGGATGCCTACCAGACCAATGCCGAGATGCTGAACAATCGCGGCCTAGCGCTGCGCAACCTCAAGCGCCCGGCCGAGGCGCTGAACAGCTTGGACCGCGCCCTGTCCCTGGAACCCAATTTCGCGGAAGCCTGGGGCAATCGCGGCCTAGTCCTGCGCGACCTGCTGCG